>JAFGTT010000010.1 GCA_016933955.1 Candidatus Zixiibacteriota bacterium | reverse complement strand
ACCGCCTCCCCACGGTTTTGAAGACCGCAAGGGCCACCAGACCCTATCCGCTTCCGGGATTACTATAACAATTCATCTGCCCGAAATCAAGTCCCGCCATTTTCATATCAATATAAATGAGAAGCTTATGGAAAAAAGAAAGCCATTGACATAAAATATATTTTCACTTAGAATTAGATAGTTGGATTATCTGCTGACTTTGATTCGCATCATCTATATCGCTATTTAGGAATTGCTTTTGGGAGGGCTTATGTCACTCAAATTCACATGCCCGTCGTGCGGCGCGGAGATACTTCTTAAGTATCTCAAGCCGGGCGATACGGCCAGATGCCGAAATTGCGGTCATGATGTCATTGTCCCCGACACTGCGGAAATATCCGATCGGATACCCGAATACACAAACTTCCTGCCCATCCAACCGCCTCCCCTTTCTCCCCCGGTCGAAAAAAACATCCTCGGGCCGCGAGATATTTCGGAAATCTTCGGGGAGTCGTTCAGAATTTATGTTAAACACTTCCTTAATCTGATGATTATGACGGCTCTTATTTATTTACCGTTATATATCCTGTCTCATATCAACATATGGAATAATCTTGACATAACCTCCTTCCATAATGGTGATATAATTATCTCATTCCCGGAAGCGATTCTGTTCATGATTGAGACCATTGTGGTCGCCCCTCTTTACAATGCCGCCATTGTATGCCTGATTGGAGATCAATATCTTAACCGAAAAATAAAAATTGGCCACAGCTATAAACGGGCTTTCAAACGCTATGGAACGATGGTTTTTGCGGGTATTCTTTATTCACTGGCTGTTACCGCTTTATTAATCACCATTGTTGGAATCCCTTTTGCAATCTACTTAAGTGTGGCTTGGTATGTTTTCATTCCCGCTATATTATTTGAAAAATGTGGAGTTCTGGATTCTCTGGCCCGAAGCCGCAATCTGGTTAAGGGTTCGTGGTGGAAAATATTCTGGATTGGTTTGATATTGAATATAGTAATGTTTGTCCTGATGATTATATTCGAACTCGTGCCGGATTACATCAAACATTTAGGCTGGATGATAGCCAGCCCGTTGATACCAATAGTTGGAGTCATTATTTATTTCGATCTCCGGGTTCGAAAAGACGGCTATAATCCGGATGCTCTTGAAAAAGAAATGGACACCCTGGAATCCCAGGTTAGCCGGCCTGTGGTGCTTGGCCAGGCCGAGTAGTAATATTGCTCGAAAAACTGATTGCTTTAGATAGAACGAACCGGCATGGCTGTCGGATCATCGATTAAAATATTCTCTTTAACACAAAACGCCTCGGCGTAATCTACCCCGACCAGATGACCATAATGTTTGGCCGTAACGGTCATAAATTCGAAGATATCAACCCCGGGTTTGAAGATTTCCTTTGACTGCGGCGATCCGTCAAACTGAGATTTATAGGCCGCTACGGCATCGAGCTTACGCGACATTTGCTTTGTCACATCAATAAAGAACGAATGATGCACATCACGAAAAGACGAGGTGTATATTATCTTGCGCGGTCGATGCGGTTCGTTTTCGATTTCCAGTTTTTTCAGCCCGGCCAGGAAACAGGCATCGTAACCCAATTGTGAAGCGTAGAGGTGATCGGGATGGCGCTGAATCCAGAATGGCAATATGACCAGCTCCGGTTTGAATTTTCGGATCACCCGCGCAATATTGAGTTTATTCTCCCGCGTAATCTCAATCCCGGCATCAGGCAAATTCAGATTACCGCGCCAGTGAATACCCATAATCCGGGCCGCTTCGATTGAGTCGCGCTCACGTTCCTCAGCCGTCCCCTTGGTTCCCATCTCGCCCCGGGTCAGATCAAGAATACCGACTTTTTTCCCGGAATCGACCATCTTTATTATCGTCCCGCCGCAGGTGATTTCGATATCATCACGGTGGGCGGCAATAGCCAGAACATCGAGTCGGGGATCATCCATTTAAAATCTCCCGGTAGTAATTTTCGTATTCACTGACAATTTTACCGTTGTTGAATCGTTCCACTGCCAGGCGACTGGCCTCGGCCTTAAACCCGGCCAGGCGCGGCTTGTCACGGAGTAATTCTATAGCCGCCTGAGCCATCGAGGCGGTATCGCCAATGGGAAACAGGAATCCGTTAACCTTATCCGTAATAACTTCCGCCAGTCCGGTTTTAAGAGTCCCGATTACCGGAACTCCGCAGGCCAGCGCCTCCAGAGCAGCCAGACCAAATGATTCCTCCTCTGACGGAAGCAAAAAGAGATCGGAGATCGGCAGAATACCCTCCACCCGGCTTTGATTGCCAAGAAACGTCACCCGGTCGGACAATTGTTTCTTGTTGACCTGCCTCCGGGCCAGGATGGTTTCCGGTCCCTCACCAATCAGAAGCAGTCGGGCCGGAAGTTTCTCATTGATTTTGTCGAATATATCAATCACATCAATAGTTCTTTTAACCGGCCGAAAATTTGATATGTGGGTGATAATAAACTCATCGTCGGCCGCAAAAGTCTTTCTCTTACAGCATTCATCGGTAAATGGCCGGAAACGCTCGTTATCGATAAAATTATGGATGACTCGTATGGGTTTGTCGAGCTGGAAAATCTCCTGAGTCTCATCGGCCAGGTATTGCGACACCGCCGTAATACCATCCGAAGCGTTAATTGAAAATCGGGTGATATCAAAGAAAGATGGATCCGATCCGACCAGGGTGATATCGGTCCCGTGTAAAGTGGTGATTATTTTCGGGGAACAACTTTTAACCAGTTGCTTGGCCAGGAAAGCCGAGGTGGCGTGCGGAATGGCATAATGCACATGCAGGATTTCCAGCTTGAATTCGCAGGCCACATCGGCCATTTTCGCCGCCAGGGTCAGGGCATAGGGCGGATGCTTGAACAGCGGGTAAGCGGTCGTCTCAACGCCGTGGAAATAAAGATTCTGCTGAAAACGGTCGAGCCTAAACGGCAAGGCATAACTGATAAAGTGTATTTCGTGACCGCGTCCGGCCAACTGCTGGCCGAGTTCGGTGGCGACAATACCCGAGCCGCCGGCCACGGGATAGCAGGTAATTCCGATGCGCATTATCAGCCGGTATATCTCGACAAATAAATCATCTGATGGTCGGTTGTTTCAACATTCAAATTATCAACGATATAATCTACGACTCCGAACCCATATTTCGAAATAAAATAATTAATATTCAGCGACCTCTCCTGGAGTTTGCCCCCCGGATAAGCGACATGGACCATCCGATAAATCTGATTTCGATCATCCTTCATTTTACGTTTGTGAGCCGCGAATATTTTCTTTTCGTATTCCTTTATGGCATAATCGATTTTACCATAAGTCTGTTTCGACATAGGCTCCAGTTTGTCATCAAATTCAACCATGTCATTTTCGAAAACAAGATAGGCATCATCGAGTACCTTACGGAAACGTTCCATCTTTTTCATAATTTCCCGCGGGAAAGACTCATCGGCCATGCGATTGATTGTCTGCTCGATATCACCGGTTAGATCGGATAATTTGAGATTGAATTTCCGAAATAACTCCTCGGTCCGTTTTTCGATAATGGTGGCGCTGACCCTGGGATAATAATACGGCTGGGTTATATCATAGAGTTTAAACAGCCCGCCGATCTGGCAAAAATATGCGATTTCCGCCGGGCCGCCGATCTGGGCCACCACCGGAAAAAGATACGACTGCCACAGGGGCCGGGTAAGAACATCGGTCGAGAAATCCTCCGGATTGCGATCAATCAAATCAAGCATGGCCGGTAGCCCCACCCGTTTGTCGCCATAGTGAAAAGCCTCATCCAGATAATGAATCGGTTCCCGTCCCGGATTATGATAAAACAGGTGCGCCGCTGACTCCTTTTTTTCGGCCTGAATATGATAATTATCATTTTCCAGATTCTGCGAGGTTTCTTTAAGAGCCTGTTTGAGTCTAAAATAGCTTTCGACAATCCTCTTGAAGAAATCTTTCGAGATTTCCTTTATAACCCGGTTATCCGGGCAGAAAAATACCAGACCCAGATCGGGCAGAATGTCACTTAACAACTTCGCAAAAGCCCGCGTCAGCGATTCTCCCGGGGCATAGGCCCGGGAAATGCGGTTGAGTAATTCTTCCGAAAAATCCGTTCCACCGAAAGCCAGGCGGGCTTCCTCCGCCAGATGGGCAAAAGCATCCTCATCATCAAAAGCCAGCCGAGAAACCGGCAGAGGCGGGACATTTGCAGGTTCATAACTTACCCTGGTCGGTTCACCATCTGAGTTGATATAATAGGTGTGATTGACTTCGGCAAAATCATGATCATCGCAGGCAATCCAGAAAACCGGCACGACCGGTCGATCCAGTTGTTTTTCGAGCATTCGGGCGCGTTTGACCGTATCAATAGCCTTGAAAAGAGTCAGAAGCGGTCCCCCGAAAAGCCCCGACTGCTGTCCGCTAAAAATACACAGGGCATCTTTCTGCCTTAATGATTCGATAGAACCGAAAGCCCTGGGGCGAGACATAAATTCTTTATTTTGCTCGACAAGGACATCGCAAAGAGTGTCCCGATCAACCCGTGAAGGGCCGATATTTTCGGCCGCCTGTTGCGGGCTTTCCCGGTATAGGTACTTTTTCAGGCCAGGATCATTTTTCAGAAAATTTAAATACAATTGGCTGTGGTTAAACTGCCGGGTTGGGGTAATCAATTGATCCGTCATCATTTAGCTCTTCCTTTTCGGGTTGAATGGTTTCTCTCCCCATGAAGAAAGCCACAATATCATCAATTATAGTATATACTATCGGCACAACCACCAGCGTAAGTAAGGTCGAACTTGTCAAACCGCCGATAACAGCCCGGGCCATCGGGGCTCTCATTTCAGCCCCGGGGCCAATCCCCAGGGCCAGAGGAAGCATCCCGAAAACCATGGCAAAAGTCGTCATTAATATCGGGCGGAGTCGTATCGGGCCGGCCTTAAGAATGGCCTCCGTCCGGCCCATCCCCTTGCGGCGGTTCTGCTTAACAAAATCGACCAGAAGAATGGCGTTCTTGGTCACCAAACCCATGAGCATAATTATGCCTATTAAAGTAATAATCGACATCGCATCTTTAAAAATCAGCATCCCGACTACCGCTCCCACCAGCGACATTGGAAGAGAAAACATGATCGAAAATGGGTCAAAAAATGATTCGAACTGAGAGGCCAGCAATAAATAGATAAAAATAACTGCCAGGATCAGGGAAGTAAATATATGCCCGAAAGATTCCGCCATAATTTCACCCTCGCCCGATATACTTATCTGATATCCCGGCGGCATATCGATTTTCTGAGACTCAGCATAAACCTGATTGACAATTGTCCCGGAAAAATATCCCAACTCTACATTACTGTTAACTCTAACCTCACCGAGTCGATCGTAACGATTGTATTTCCCGATCGCACTGGTTTTTTCCAGTTGGGCCACATGCGAAATCGGCACCAGGAAATTCCGGCGGCCATCAATATCTTTGCCACTGGCAATAAGCAGACGGCCGACATCAGCGGCGCTTGAGCGATCCGATTCCCTGAGCCTGATACGGACCTCATATTCCTCGTCGCCTTCTTTATATCGTGTCACTTCCTCGCCATCAACCAGACTCTGGATTGAAGAAGCTATCCCATAAACGTTAAGAGCCAGATCATTAGCTTTCTCGCGATCAATATTCAGGCGTAATTCCGGTTTGCCTTCCTCCATAGTATTCCCGATATCGACCGTCCCGGGCGTGTGCTCGATAATGTTTTGAACCTGATGGGCCAGTTCATTTAGAATGGTTCGATCGGTTCCGCGAATAGACAGCTCCACCTTTTTATCGCCGCCGCCCATGCCAGCTTCGGGGCTTACCGAGAACTCTATCCCCGGAACACCGGCAATGACCTGCCTGACACTATCAACTATGACCTGGGCCGAGAGCGGTCTAAGACTGGCATCGACCAGCTTGACAAAAATTCGACCTTCATTAACCGGATTCTGCCCGGAACCGATGGTGGTGAATATTAACTCTACACCATCGAAGGTTCTTATTAAATCTTCAACCTCGCTCAACCGGTCCGAAGTTGTCTTAAGATCGGTTCCGGGAGGTGTCTTAATATCTATTATGACTTGTCCGCGATCCGATACCGACATAAACTCCTGCCCGAGAGACTTCCCCAGCCAGAGAGAAAAAATAAAGGTCGCCGTCGCCACCAGTATGACTATCAGACGGTGCCGTAATGACCAGGCCAGAAGCTCCCGATACCATCCATTGATATGATTGAAAAATCTATTCCAGGGGGATATCGCTTTCAAGATTAATTGATACAAGCGCCAGGCAATCCGAAACAGGAAAAATTTGGGAGATTCTCCCCCGGCACCCTCTTTTTTGAGAAACCGCGATGAAAGCATCGGAGTCAGAGAAAAAGCTACAAACAGCGACACCACCACCGCGAACGCGATTGTCATCCCGAATTGATAAAAGAAGCGGCCGACAATCCCGCTCATGAAAGCGACCGGCAGAAATACCACGACAATGGAAAAAGTCGTCGCCATCACCGCCAAACCGATTTCCCTGGTACCATGAAAAGCCGCCTGAAAAGGAGCCTCGCCTTCATCGAGATGCCGAAAAATATTTTCGATGACCACAATGGCATCGTCAATCAGAAGTCCTACCGCCAGTGATAATGACATCAGGGACATCATATTCAAAGTGAAACCCAGCGCCCGCATGAAAGTAAATGTGGCAATGATCGAAGTGGGGATAGCTACGGCCGATATTATGGTTGACCGAATATCGGCCAGAAAAAGAAATATAACAAAAATCGCAAGCAAACCGCCGAATATGATATTGGTCAGGATTTCATGAATCGAATCTTCGATATAAGTGGAATCATCGACCACGATGTTAATCGAAAATCCCGGGGGCAATTCCTTCTGCAGTTCGTCAACCGTCGCCTTAATTGAGCTGGCGACTTCCACCGTATTGGCACCCGACTGACGTGAAATATCAAGCGTAATCGCATCCCTGCCATCGACCCGGGCCAGCGAACGCTGTTCCTTGACATCATCAACCACAACCGCAATATCTTTCAGGTAAACCGGCTGTCCGTGGGGATTGTCGATAATAATATTATTGAACTGGGAAACCGAAGTCAGTTTTCCCATGGTCCGGACCGTGTATTCGACATTGTCCTCATTGATTCGGCCGCCGGGAATTTCCAGGTTGGCCGCCTGCAGAGCCTTTGCGACCATATCGACAGATATCTCATATGATTCCATCTTATCGATATCAAGATAGATATTTATCTCCCGCTCGTACCCCCCAACCAGAGTAACCGCCCCGACTCCCGGAATAGACTCCAGGCGTTTCTTAATATTATCCTTGGTGAATGTGGTAATCTCCTTAAGAGACCGATCGCCGGAAACGGTCAGAGAAATAATCGGTTGACTCTGGGGATCGTAGCGCGAAACAACTGGGTCTTCGATATCCTGAGGAAGGTCGCCCCTGATTGCCGCCACCTTCTCACGGACTTCCTGGGCCGCCACCTGACCTTCTTTTTCGAGAATGAATTCTATTAAAACCAGGGAATAACCTTCCTGGGATTGGGCCGTAATATGTTTGACGCCTTCGATAGGATTAACGGCGTCCTCTATTCTTTTGCTTACCTCTGTTTCGACAGCCTCGGCCCCGGCCCCCGGATAAACAGTCTGAACAACCACATAAGGAAAATCAACATCGGGCATCAGGTCGATATTCATTTGATTGAACGAGGAATAGCCCAGAACGACCAGGGCAAGGATTATCATGACCGTGAAAACCGGCCGGCGTATGGAAACATCAGCTAATTTCACAGTGTGATCTCCTCTCCCCTTTCGTTGACATAGCGGACCAACTTGATAAGCTTACCATCCTCGAGATAATTTTGCCCGACCGTTACCAGCGTATCTCCTGGATTAAGGCCGCTTTTTATTTCGACAGTGCCATCAAAATCTACTCCCAGCTCGACATCACGGGCGGCCACCCGGTCACCATTCACAACAAATACCCGGTCGGCATTACCGGTAGCGATAACAGCACTGCGGGGGATGGCGATGACATCATTCATTTGCACGGCCGCAATTCTCGCCCTGCCGAACATCCCCGGTTTCAGCGTCCGAGCGCTGTTGTCGATTTCAATTTCGACTGCAAAGGTTCTTGTGGCCGGGTCCGCCGAACGGGCCACCCGGGCGATACGGGCCTCGGCTGCCAACAAATCGGCCGACTCAACAAAGACAGCCACCTTCTCCCCGACCCGGAAAAGACCAATGTCGGTGGCACTGACTCCCAATTTCATACGCAACCGATCCATTGAAGCCACGGTTGCCACTGTCTGCCCGGGATAGAGGTAATCACCGGCGGAGATATCAACCGAAGTTACCATTCCCGCTATCGGTGTCTTGATTTCCACCGTTTGCCGGGCGGCCTCAAAATTGGCTTTGGCCACTTCGTACTCGGTCAAGGCGCCATCATAGGCCGATTCGGAGACGGCCCCGGCCTCATACAAATTCTTCATTTTAAAATAATTTTTCTCGGCATTCTGAAAAACGGATTGGGTTTGAATATAATTGGAGGTCGGCCCACTGCGATCAAGCCTGATTATGATATCATCGGCTTTAACCAGTTCGCCCTCCCGGGCGGTAATGGCTTCCACGGCCTCGGAAATCTTGGCTGTCAATACGGCCTGTTTTTCACCTTCGATGGTCCCGGTGAAAACCCGGTTAAGAACCGCATCGGTGGCAACGACAATCTGACCCTTGATTGAAACCGCCTTTTCGACATCAACTGCCGATTCGGTATCTTTTTTACCGCTACATCCAGCCATTAACAGTATTATCAAAGCGGCCTTTATATAGGTTAATCGCCGGGATTTCATTGTATTCATCAGTAGCCTCTCTATTTAACTTCAAAACTGGTTGCTTTTTTCAGGGCTGATTTGGCCAGCCGTGTTTGATAAATTGCTCCGGCCAGATTGGTCCGGGCATCGGTTAAAGCCGTTTGAGCCGAAAGTATTTCCAGCTGGGTTCCAATCCCGGTCTGATACCGCAAATTGGCGATACGCATCCCTTCCTCGGCCTGCTGAATTGTTTCTTTTTGAAGCTCCAGCGCTTTTTTAGCCTGTATCAAGGTGTCATAAGCCCCCTCGACTTCCAGCCTGATATCATCACGAGCCTGCTGCTCGGATAGAACCGCCTGATAATAATCAGTCTTGGCCTTGCGTACTTCACCAATCGTCCGACCGCCGTCAAAAATA
This sequence comes from Candidatus Zixiibacteriota bacterium, assembly GCA_016933955.1. NCBI lineage: Bacteria > Pseudomonadati > Candidatus Zixiibacteriota > Candidatus Zixiibacteriota bacterium. The sequence continues at coordinate 105,455 of JAFGTT010000010.1, read as the reverse complement.
GGAATCGTAAGCAGGACCGAAGCCGTCCAGCTTTTAGAAAGATTATTCTCAGTGATCCGGAAATCATCGCTGGAAGCGCTCAAATCATAGGTAGTATTCAGATTTAGACTGGGATACAGCCAATCCCCCTGGGCAATCCTGACGGCTTTATCATAACCGCGTTTTTGAAGCGCCGCCTGTTTGATTTCGGGCCGATTCTGCAAAGCCAGGTTTATCAGAGTATCAAGCTCCGGGAGATTGGTCGTGGTTGTATCGGAATAATCGACCACCAGGCGGACCTCTTCATCAAGAGCCAGACCCAGAAATGATTTCAATTGCTTGCGCGAAAGATTCACCTGAGATTCGGCCGCCACAATCTGCGGCTCAAGATTGAGTTTTTCCACCCGCGCTCGAAGCAATTCGAATTCCGAAACCATCCCCTGATTGTAGTATTTCTCCACTACTTCATAATTGTAGGCAAGCTGATCATGGGCACTTTTTAAGACCTCCAGACCGGACTCCGCCAGGACAGCGCGGTAAAACATCGATTCGGCCCCATAGACTATTTCGGATTCCACCTGGGCCACTTTTTCCCTGGAATATTTGGAATATATTTTGGCGATACTGAGAGCGGCCCCCACCTTACCGCCATTGTAAATCGGTTGTGTTAATGATAAAGCTAGGCCGAAATCATTATTTTGAGCCGCAGGGATTTTCACAAATCCCGTGGTATCAAAAAACGCCCCCGGCAAAAACATCTCTCGTTTCACCATATTCCTCGTATAAGTGCCATTAATACTTATCTGGGGCAAGGCTCCGGCCCGGGCGGATATTATTTCACCGCTGGAACGATCAAGCTCTCTTTTGGCCGACTGCAACTGCCGGTTGTACTCCAATGCCAACTGCCGCACTCGGTCAACAGTCAGAACGGTTTCGGCCCCGGCCGAAACTCTCAATCCGGCAATAATGAATATCATTAACAAAAGTTTCTTTGGCATAATCAACCCATTCCCAATAAATCTTTTTTCAGGTACAATTTCGATATTTTAACCACCCGATCGGTCAGACGCTCAATATTGAGACGCTCCCCTTCGAACATAATCCTGGTAACCAAACCATCTATCACAGCGTTGATAATGGTAATAAAATCTTCCGAGTCTTCCTGCCCCAAATGGCTGTTATCCATCAAATAGCCGACCAGCCGATCAACCAGGTCCTCATGACTCCGACACATATACTTTCTTATATGCGGGATATCGTAGGCCTGCTTCCAGAAATCAGCCTTGAAATAGCGGTTCTTCTCAATCATTTCAAAAGCCGAGCGAATCATCATCTCCACCGATGTTTCCAGGTCCAGATCGCTTTTAATATATTTTTCAATCGAATTCAAATTGTTCTCGTTTATCTGGCGAATAACCTCGAAAAAAATATCTTCCTTGCCTTTAAAATGAAAATAAAGAGCCCCTTTGGTTAATCCCGCCGACCGGGCGATTTCCTCGGTTGTCGAACCCAGATAGCCTTTACGGGCAAAAACCTTTTCTGCCGCCCGGATTAACTGGGAACGCCTTTTTTCGGCTGGCATTTTGGGACTCTGTCGCACTATTCTCGGTTCCTCTAACATACTGAACAGTAGGTATCCAAATACCTACTGTTGGGTATTTATATATATCGGGTGATACGCCCAAGTCAAGAAAAAGTTGTGATTTTTTCTCAAATAAACGAAAATAGTAGGGATTTTGTCAGGAATTTATTAATTCCCTGTTAGATAACGAATTAGGAAAGCACTATAACCACTTTTTCTTCTTGAAAAAGAGAATCATAATAACAGTGATAAGAACCAGGACCGCCCAGAAAATAAAATATCCATACTCCCATTGGAGTTCCGGCATATAGGCGAAATTCATTCCCCATAATCCAGTCAGGAACGTCGGCGGCATCAAAATGACAGTAAACAGGGTAAGTATTTTAATGATCTGATTGGTTTTGGTGGAAACGTTGGAATAATAAACCTCAAGAGCTGAAATGAGGGTATCCCGATGCGACTCCGAAAGTTCAATTATCCTGGTCAGATGATCATGGACATCACGGAAATAAAGGTTGGCTCGATCAGAAATCTGGGAAAACTGACCGCGGCTCAGACGCCGGACAATCTCTCTCTGCGGCAAAAGAATACGTTTGAGATCATATATATCGCGCCTTAAAGTAAAGATCTTTTTGACTGTCTCCTGATCCGGTTCCTCTAAAACATCATCCTCAATCTCATCCACCTCCCGCTCAAAATATTTCAGGATATTGTTATAATTATCCACCATGACATCAAGCAGTGTATGAAACAGGAACTCCGCCCCCCGCGACATCAATCGGTCATCCTTTAAAGCCCGGTTATGAAGATAATTGAAGATCTTGTGCTTCTCATCACAGACTGTCACCACCGAATTGCGGGTCAAAAAAATATGGACTTCCTGCAGGTGAATCCCTTCCTCCCGGGTGATACTGTCGGCGAAGGAAAATTCGACATAAATATAATTCTTATAGTCATCGATTTTGGAACGGGACAGCTCGGAGATAGCATCCTCTTCCTCGATAACATCCTCGATGGCCAGGGGGTGGAAATGGAAATCATGCGTCAGAATAAACGATTCCTCATCGGTGGGATCAAACATCTCGATCCACAACACTGCATCCGGATCGGCGAAAAGAGCATCAAAGTCAGCGATTCCGTCAATATGCCTGACGGGCTGATCCGGTTTCCAGAGGAGTGATCTGATCATGGCTGTTCCTCCCTGACAGCAATACTATCACTATCATCTTCAACTTCCTCGAGAAGCTCCTCTTTTTCACCCTCCTCCTTGATTTCCTTGATGGTCATTCGGTTGGTTCGGAAGAAGAAGAGCCCCATCACAAAGATCGGTATTAAATCAAGAATATGAAGGGCCAGGGCATACAAAACGGCATCGGATTTGGTGATACTGAAGGTTTTCAGGGCCACCACCACGGCAAATTCAAAGGTTCCGGCATTACCCGGCGTAATTGGAATCATCAGAGCAACCGTGTTAATCACCATAACAACCACGGCCGCAATAAAAGGTAAATCGAAGTCGAAAGATTTGAAAAGAAAATATATTACCATTATGTGTGAGAACCAACCCAGGAAAGAAAAAATCACGGTTCGGGTCAGATATCGGGTTGACCTTAAAAGATCAATACCCCGGGTAAATGACCGGGCGAATTTCCTCAGGGTAATATATAATCCCGGCCAGCGGTTTCGTACATGGCGGCGACCAAAATTGCCGATCTGATTTTTATAATGAAGAATCATATAAAGGAGAACAAACAGCGAAACGGTGGCAATGGCTATTATATACCCGATCGAACGATATTCGGCCGGAAAGACAAAGACAGTCGAAAGCAGGAGAATAAGAATCAACAGGGTAATGGCATCGAAAAGGATTTCAAGTACGATCGTGGAAAAAACATAAGTCTTGGAAAGAGATGCCTGGCGGGAAAAAAGCAACAGACGTCCGATCTGTCCGGTCAGAGCCGGCATGACAATATTGATAACCTGACCGGCCGAATAAAGCGGCAATACTTGCATAATGCCGATTTTCCGGGTATTTTCCACAATTGTCCGCCATCGGATGCTTTTAGTAATAATCATTAAAAATTCCATAACCAGGGCCGGAATCAAATAGTAAAAATCGACCCTGATGATTAGATCTCTTACATCCTCCGGGCGGATATCCTTGACGCAATAGACCAGAAGGGCCGCTCCAATGAGAATTCCCCACAACTCTTTTTTCTTAAAAAACGACGGCATTTATCACCAAAAATTAAACCGGCATATGCCGGTCAATAATTAATGAAGATAGAACTTTTGCAAAGGGGTGTCAATCAAAATGTGGCCTGACCAACCTCCGAATCAGAGAAGCTCGACATCCTCCCGCTTGATCCACCCTTTTCGCTTATTCTCGAAGATAACCAGATAATAATCCTCGACAGATTTTTCCACGATAAAAGTAAGCCCGAAATTGCCGTTAAACTCCAATTCGCCATTATCGGTCGGCGCACTCAAAATCCGCGGCTCTTGGGCGACAATTACACCGGTTTGCTCAAGATATTCAGAGCGGAATTTATAAGTCGTCAAACCGGCCCCAATAATAAACATAACCACCAACGAAATGGCGGTTATTTTCACGGCAGAACCTCGCATCTGGAAATATACGATGATGATCAGACTGAAAATCATCAGGATAAACAACAAAGAGGAAATCCAGGCGGCCGTGTCAAGCGTGACAGGCTTGACCAACGTCTTCATGAATTCAGAAACCGGATTGATCTTTACTCCCTCCAGCCTGGTCGGCATAAACTGCCGGGCGAAATCAAGGTTGGCCTGGATATCATCATCATTTGGCTGCAGTCGCTCGGCCCGGAGATAATAGAGTATGGCATATCCCAGATCACCCTTTTTAAAATAGCAGTTGCCAATATTGAAAAATAGTTCGGCTGATGAGTAATTCTTCTTTTCAAGACGCTGATATATTGCCAGAGCGCTGTCGAACTGCTCGGCCTGATAATAACCGTTCCCCGAAGCGAACAGGGAATCGGGCTGATCAGCCGAAACAGCTACGGCATTCAAAAGCAGTATGATAAAAAATAATATTATGGATTTAATTCTGGACAATTTCAATCCCCTCCAGTTTGACCAGTAGTTTCTCGGCCTCGTTCAGGGAGTCGATAATTTTATCACGCGAAACTCCTACTGATGAATACTGGGCAAAATCGGCGTGGTGCAAAAGCCCCGCCACAATATCCAATGTGGTCTCATCGCAACCCGAATCCCGAAGTATTTGAATCAGCCGATCACCGGTTATGCCATGGGGTGAGATATTCAATTTATCGGCAATATAGGAAAAAATGGCGCGCCTGATTTCAGAATAAAATTCGGCGGCCTTATCGGAATTAACCAATTTGCGGGCCAGGGTCAGTCTTTTTCGGGCCATTTTACGGGCCGCCCGCGAACGGGCATAGCCGATATCCTTCTGAAATTTTTCCCGGCGCCGAGTAATAATCATGGTGAGCAGTAACAACGCCACCGGAAGAGCATTCAGAACAAAATAAGCAGGCCTGAAAATTATTAACGGCCGCTTGAGCGATAAATCGCCCGGATCGATCTTGATAAATCTTATGTCCCGGGCATTGGGATCGATAGTCTTTCCGGCTACCGGCCGGTATGGCAGGTCGGCATATTCACTTTCCTCGACGGCCTGGACATTGAGATTAATCGCCGTGGTGGAAAGAACTTTATACTTATTGGTCCCCAGATCAAAAAAACTGAATTCAACCGGGGGAATGGTTAATTTACCGGCCCGACGGGGAATATAAACTTCTTCGAAGGTTTTGGTTCCGCCCATGATATCACCCAGTTTGGAAACTTTTTCGTCCGATGAAGCATTGTACACCCGGAAATCCTTAAGATCACCGATCTTTGGTTCGGCCACCGTCTTTATATTCCCGGTACCGGTTATCCGGTACGTCACTGTCACCGGTTGATTGACATCGACCGTCGTCTTGTCTGCCGAGGAAGATATCTTGAAATTGCCGACATTTCCGCTGAAATCGGTCGGTTTGCCTGCTTCCGGCAATGGCTTGACCTGCACTGTAAGAGCTTTGGATCGGACCGTTATTTTTTCGCCCCGGGTAAAAAAATCATCAAATACCGAAAACGGATCGGTTCGGCGTTGCGGAGTCCGAGACGGAACATCAACCGACACCATACCCTGTCCAATAGTCAATTCTCCCGAACGCGTTGGGAACAACGCGGTTCTGAGTTCGATCACTTTGTACCGCTGTCCTCCGACTACCTGATAGTAGGTGTTTTGACCTTCAAAAGCTTCGGCCCAGAAATCGGTAGTTTGCGGAGGCGTATAATCGGGCTGGGTATATAGATTGACAGCATGATAAAATTTTATTGAAAGCGTAATCTGCTCGTTGACATATACATTTTTCTTGTCAACCTCGGCGGTTAAAAAAACGTCTTTGACATCGCCCCCCTCGGTTGATTCCTGTTCGGCCTGTTTCTCCGACACCGATGGCGCCCCGCCTGATAATACCTTCAGAGTGACCTCATTGGATTCATAACGCTTGCGATTCAATACAATAACAGCCGGTTTGATAATCATGGTCCCCTCTTTACGGGGTTGAAGAATAAAATTGTAGACCACCGATGATTCCATTTTGCCGTTGACAATAGATATATTGGTCGAGGTTCCCTGCGAATAGACATCGAACATGGATAAATTTGGCAATTCCGGCTGGGGAAGGTTTTGTGACGGCCCGGAAACGGAGATACTCAGATAAGCCTGTTCCCCGAGATTGACCACGTCTTTGGAAAGTGTCATGGTGATTTTAACTTCATCCTGACTCTGGGACAAAACCAGACCCGGAATCAGACAGAGTATGATCATCAACAAAAGCTTCCGATTCATTACCAATCTTTCCCCTGGTATGTCCCCTGACCCCGAAACTTCTGTTGCTCTTTCTGAAGGTCTTTCTCATCATCCTTTAGGGCGTTTAAAATCCGTTCGGCATCCTCCTGGCTCATTTCTTTATTATCGGGCTGAGGTTGAAGCTGCTGCTCCTGTTGCTGCTGTTTATCCTGTTTCTGCTGATCGTCCTGAGGTTGTTGCTGGTCCGGTTGTTGCTCCTGCTGTTCTTGTTGCTGTTGTTGCTGTTGTTGTTGCTGCTGCTGCTGTTGCTGATTCTGTTGATTCTGCTCCGGTTTTATTTGTTCCTTGAGTCTTTTGCGGGCCAGTTCCAGATTATATTTGGCATCGAGATCATCGGGATTAATCTCCAGCGATTTCTGGTAGGCCAATATGGATTTCTGGTAATCACCCATTTTGAAATAAACATTGCCGAGATTAAAATGCGATGCGGCTTCGACCTGAATATCATCGGTCACCAGGGATTTCTGAAGTTTCTCTTCGGCCTCTTCGTATTTTTGCTCCTTGAATAAGGCGCTGCCCATATTATAATCAAGCTGGGGTGTTTCCGGCCGCTCGACTTCGGCCTGGTGATAATAATCCAACGCCTTCTGATAATCACCCTCCTTAAAAGCGGCCGTCCCACGGTTGGCCATATTGGCAAAGTCATCGGCCGCAACCAAAGCCGGGAATATTATGGCTATTGCCAGCGAATATATGCTTAAACGTGCCATCATACTTTATACTACTCAGTCTTTTTCACTTTCCTTTTTTCGGAAACGAAGAACTCCAAGATAATAAGAAAAATCCCGATTAACAACGGATACTGGAAACGATCCTCATACTGCATCATGAGTTTCCCTTCCAGCTCCTTTTTCTCCATTTTATTGATTTCATCGTAGACTTTATCCAGTTCCATTTCACCGGCGGAAGCATGATAGTATTTTCCCCCCGTGGTCAGAGCTATCTTCTGAAGGGTCATCTCGTCCAGTTTGGTGACAATAACCTCGCCATTGCTGTCTTTTTTAAATCCGACTCGCTGGCCCTGACGGTCGACCACGGGGATTGGTTCACCGATCGGTGAACCGATTCCGATCGGATATATTTTGATGCCGGCCTTGCGGGCCTCTTCGGCGGCGGCCTCGGCCTTATTGGTTTGATCTTCCCCATCGGTCAATAGAATCAGGACCTTGTGTTTTTTCTCCCGGGTTTCGAAAGCTTCAATCGATTTATTGATGGCATCGCCAATGGCCGTCCCCTGCTGAGGAATCAATCCGACATCGATTACATCAAGAAAAATCTGGGCCGCGGAATAGTCGAGAGTCAGGGGACACTGAACAAAGGCCTCACCGGCAAAAGCAATCAGACCGACCCGGTCCCCGCGAAGCCGTTCCAATATGCCGCGAACCTCCTGGCGGGCCTTGGTAATCCGATTGGGTTTCATATCCTCGGCCAGCATCGAATTGGAGACATCGATGGCTACGATAACATCGATCCCCTCGCGTTTCATCATCTCCATATGGGTCCCGCATTGAAACTGCGACAGAGTTAAAACCAGAAAAAAGACCCCGGCCAAAAGTAAAGCGGCTTTGCCCCCCTGGCGGGCATAGGAAATATACGGCGCATTTTTCATAATCAAAAACATATCGCCGAACCGGGTCAGGAATTTTTTCTTGCGATGTATGGCCCAGATGTAAAACAAAGCCAGGACAACGATTAATCCCAGCAGGGCCAGATTTTCAGGTGCCGCGAATCTCATTTTTCATCCATATATAATCATTACGGGATCTTTCTGAACACTGTCTGCGACAGAACCATCTCCAGCACCAGAAAACCCAATCCCCAGAATACAAACAGGCTGAAAAGCTCCCGATATTGCACATATTCATTTACTTTTATTTCTGTTTTTTCCAGCTTATCGATTTCATCATAAATCTGTTCCAGCTCCTTTTCAGAGCGAGCCCGGAAATATTTGCCGCCGGTTTTATCGGCAATCTCCTGCAGTGTCTTTTCATCGATCTCATTGGGCATATAAACATAACGCTTGCCGAAAATGGGATCATCGACCGGGTACATGGCGTTTCCCGGCCGTCCCACCCCGATGGTATATATTTTGACATTCATTGTTTTTGCAATTGTAGCCGCCGTCAGCGGGTCGATCTGACCGGAATTATTGACACCATCGGTAAGAAGAATAATTATTTTCGACTTGGCCGGGGTTTCCCTCAGCCGATTGACACCATTAGCCAGAGCCATCCCGATAGCGGTTCCATCCTCGATCATCCCGAATCTCACCTGATCGAGAAAGGTAAGCAGAACACCATAATCGAGAGTCAACGGGCATTGGGTAAAAGATGATTTGGAGAAAACGACCAGTCCGATTCGATCCGAGGTTCGTTTTTGCACGAATTTCTTTATTTCCTCTTTGGCGACATACAAACGATTCTGCGGCTTGAAATCCTCGGCTTTCATGGATCCCGAAACATCCAGCACCAGCATAATATCAATACCCTCGGTGGAAACCTCGCGATTTTCCGTTCCGGATTGCGGCCGCGCAAAAGCAATAACCAGAGCCGCTACCGCCAGTAACCGGAGAATCAGCAGAAGAAACCTGAAACGCTGCCGACCGGATCGGGCCGAACGGCGGACAATCTGAAGATCGCTGTACTTGATCGAGGCCGAGGTGTAATGCCGCTTTTTGATATAATAGAAGATTATCACACCGATTATGGCTAGCCCGATTATAAATATGGCCAGGGCCGGGATAGTGATATCCTGCTCGAACAGCGTCATATGAAATCCGGCGAACCTAAACATGACTGGTTTCCTCCGCCGGCGTCACTGCTTTCATTTTTTCGGCCGCCTCATAGGCGATTATTTGTTGCTGCAAACACCCGACAATATCAACGGCCTCCTCATAATCACCTTCCGCCCTGATACGTTCCGGAATATATTTGGCGAATTTAACCAGATCGGCGAATGCCAGAAAGACTTTCAAACGATCATGGAGACCGGCTTCAATTTCCTGAGATTCAAGGGCATGGAGAAATTCTCCGGTGGTCATATCAAGAACCGGGATTTTATAAATCCCCTGGAAATAAGCCCGGACAATTTCACTCAATTCCACATAGAATTGTTTGTATTCGTTTTTATCCAGGTAGTTTTTCTCCTTGAGGAAAGCCAGCGCTTCGAAGGCGATTTCCCACGGACGCCTGGTGTCGATCGGTTCGGATGGTCCCGTGCGGCGGCGGCGAATCCGCCACCAGATTATAAATCCGGCCACAATGATAATTATGCCCGCTCCGACCGCGTAATACCACCAGGGATAACCCGATTTAAACTCAATCGGACCCTTGATATCCCGGATATCACTGGTATCGGCCGCCTCGGCCAGAAGCGATTTGACTTTGATCGAAACCGGCTCCGAAATCAAAATTTTTCGCGTGCTGTCGGGAGTCATGAACTCGATGGGAATGGGCGGGATAATATAATCTCCGGTGGTGAAAGTGGTCAAACGAAAACGGCTTTCCAGCTGAATTCGGCCGTCCTCGAGCCTTTTCTCCTCATCGCTTTGATAATCTTTAACATCGAAAGCCCCCAGGTTGGCTCCGATCGGCGGTGGAGTAAGGGTATAGGTGGAATCATATGTGACCGTCAAACGATATGTAATCAAATCACCGATATAAATTTCGGCCCGGTCAACGGCGCTTTCGATAGTCAATCCGGGAATGCCGGTGACAGTATCAACAGGGGTTGGCTCCTGCGCCGAAACACCGGCACCGTAAAACAGTACCAGAAGTATTGACATCACCGAATGTCGCACTATCGGAAAAATACTCGACAATATCATTTTGCCTTTACTCGATCCGGTCATAGTCATATCACCTGAGATTATCCTCAAAAACCTGAACCTTCTCGGCCGCCGCCAGTTTCTGGACGTAATCGGAAAACGCCTGCTGGGCTTTGTCCTGCTGATAATCGAAGAATACCTGCGTCTTGACCTCATCATAAGCCTTATCGGCATACTTATCCGCCTTATGGGCCGCATAATAATTGGCCACATCATTGGAATCAATATTTACCTGGGGCATGACATTTTCGACAATATATTTCTCGGCCATTAACTGCTTCTCGAATTGGTTTTTCTTGTCGACGATTTCCGGATCGTTTTCGAGTCCTTCGCGAATAGCCGCACGGTACATCAATTCCAGCCCGATATATTGCCAGAGAAAATTCTTCTTGCCCTCGGCTCCGAGATACTGCTTTTGCATTTCCGGCGGAAGATTCTGAATCTCTTTTTCGAGATCAGTCAGATAAACCGGGATTTCACCGATTTTGGCCACCATTGTCTTCCCCTGACCGGCGGCGGCGACAGAATCGATATTGGCGCTTTTATCCAGTTCACGTTTGGCATCGACAATCCGCCCCATCTTTTCCAGCGAGGCAATCAGGTTCTTGCCGGCTTCATTATAAAAACTGCCCTCCGGATTCAAAGCCCGCGCCATAACATAATGAGCCGCGGCATCTTCATAATCATGCAGATTTTCGAAATAAATCTTGCCCACCAGATAATTGATATTGGCCTTTGTTTCGGAGTCCGTTTTATCGCTGTTCAGAATTTTCTTGTACTCATCAATAGCGGCCCGGTAGAGATTATTATCAGTCAATTCGCCGGCCAGATTTTTTTCGACCGAGAACCTCTCCTCGCCCCTGCGGTCGCCCGGAATAACAACCAGGTAAATAACCAGACCCAGGGTGACCAGCGATATAACCAGTCCCATGATCGATATTGTATTTTTTGATCCGTTCATTTTTCTTCCCCGCCTGTCAATGACGCTTTTCCCGGAGCCTGAAAAAATTGATCAATGGCACAATGTACGACTGATTGGTTATGATCTGGATAAAATCCAGATTGATTAATTTCAGGGACCGACGAAGACCGAAATTGTCTTCTTCGGCTCGCGCCGCGAAATCACGCCGGAATTCATACGACCCGGTATCGATCACAAGGGTCTCCCCGGTTTCGGCATCCTCGAGTTCAATCAAACCGACATTATCGAATTGCAACTCCCGTGGATCGGAAATCTTGATGGCAATCATATCATGCTTGCGGTTGGCGATCTGAAGCGGCTTCATATAGGCTTCCGAGAGAAAATCGGAAATCAGAAAAACGACCGACTTTTTCTTGATAACCCGGTTGAAATATTCCAGAGCACCGGAAATATCGGTCCCGGTTCCCTCGGGATGGAAATGCAGAATTTCGCGAATCAATCTCAGGACATGGGCCCGGCCCTTCTTGGGCGGGACAAATTTCTCGATCCGATCGGTGAAAATAATCATGCCCACCTTGTCGTTGTTCTTGATGGCCGAGAAGGCCAGGACGGCACATAATTCGGCGGCGGTATCGGCCTTGAACCGCTCCCGGGTCCCGAAATCTCCCGATGATGAGGCATCGACCAGAAAGATGACCGACAATTCACGCTCCTCGCGGAATTTCTTGATATGGGGATATCCCGTCCGGGCCGTGACATTCCAATCGATCAGCCGAATATCATCACCCGGCTGGTACTGCCGGACTTCCTCGAATTCCATCCCCTGTCCCTTGAAACTGGAATGATATTCCCCGGAAAACAGGTCGTTGACCAGTCGTTTGGTGCGAATTTCAATCCGCCTGATTTTTTTGAATAGCTCTTTCTGATCCATAATGTTTCAGATTCCCATCATGGTACTTCGACAGTATCGAAAATACTCTGGACAATATCATCGGATGTTTTTTCCTCGGCCTCGGCCTCGTACGTGACAATGAGCCGATGGCGCAACACATCGGAACCGATCGCCTTGATATCTTCCGGAGTGATATAACCCCGACCACGAAGGAAAGCATGGGCTTTGGCGGCCAGGTTAAGATAGATGGTCGCCCGGGGCGAGGCCCCGTAGGCGATCAGATCCTTAATCTCAGCCAAACCGTATTTCTCCGGCTCCCGCGAGGCCAGGACGATATTGATAATATATTCCTTGACTTTATCGTCAACATATATATCCGTGATGACCTTCCGGGCTCTGATAATCTCATCCGGGCTGATGACCTTATCGACACTCGGCTTTTGAGCCACCGTCATCCGGTCCATAATCACCCGCTCCTCGGCCGGAGTCGGATAGGTTATTTTCAACTTGAGCATAAAACGGTCCACCTGGGCCTCAGGCAAGGGATAGGTCCCTTCCTGCTCGATAGGATTCTGAGTCGCCAGGACCAGAAAGGGCTCATCCAGTCGATAAGTATTATCGCCGATCGTCACCTGGCGCTCCTGCATGGCTTCCAGCAGGGCCGATTGGACCTTGGCCGGAGCCCGGTTGATTTCGTCGGCCAGAATGATATTGGAAAAGATCGGACCCTTCTTGACCGAAAATTCCGATTTCTGGGGATTATAAATCATGGTGCCGATTAAATCCGCCGGTAGCAAATCGGGCGTAAACTGGATACGGCGGAAACGGGTATCGATGGTATCCGAAAGGGTCTGAACCGACATGGTCTTGGCCAAACCCGGAACACCCTCGAGCAATACATGACCGTCGGCCAGGATACCGATCAACAGCCGTTCGATCATGTACTGCTGGCCGACAATAACCCGGCTGATCTGTGAAAGAAGTTTTTCCACAAAAACCGATTCTTTCTCAACGATCGCCTGTATTTGTTCAATGTCCTTGTTCATTTGACCTCCGATATATCAAAATTACTCTTTATCTTAAGAAATCATCAACTTCCGTAATTATTCGCATAACGTCGCCCGGCGTCCCGCGCCCGGGAGCGAATTTCTCCTGTTCGGCCTGTTTTAACCAACCCGCAATTTTTTCTTGTCGCTCCGGAGGCATATCCGTTTTCTCCAGATTCGCCAGAATCAGGGCGGTGGTTTTACCGGCCGTTTTAATTCCAAACTTACTTTCCAGGTATAAAAGAATCAGCCGATAGAAACGGGTGAAAAACAACTGGCGATCCCCGCCTGCCTCTTTTTTCAAAGTCTCCATCTGATCGCGGAATTTATCTTCAAGGCTTGGCTCAGGCACCGCCCGCGCCGCTCTTTTCTTCCGGATTATTATAATTACAGCAACAACCGCGGCTATAATAACCAGTATGGTCACATAAATGATAATATAAGGGACTGTGCCGGTTTCTTGAGGACGTGCCGCAGGTTTGGCTATCTGCACCGTAAAACGCTGGGTGGTCAATTGGCCCGGTATGGAATCCGGCAATGAGACATAATTAAAAGTCACCGGTTCAATCGCGCCGATTCCCGAACCGGTTGGCTGCAGACTGTATTTGAAAGATCGGGTGGTATAATCAACTCCATCTTCCAGAGTGCTGGAGATGGTGGAACTGGTTCCAACCACCTTTAAATTTTCAGTGGTTGGAAGCGGCATAATCTCGAAAGTATAATCTGTAATTACGCCCTGCCATCTGATCTGTAATTCCAAATTAAGTCTGTCTTCGAAAGCCATTTCGGTCCTGTCAACCGTCCCTGTCAGACTGATCTCACCCGCCAATACCGGATTGGAAATGACCCCAATAAAAGCCAGAACAAGATATATGATTGACAATTTATTTAGATTTCTATGTTTCATATTTAGAAAATGGAAAATAACAATTTCTTTCTCTATGTCAAACCCTATATCTTTTATCAGCTTGGGTTGTAATTAGCATTATACTTTATTCGATTATTGGGGTTTCAAGAAATTTTGGATTCCCCTAAAAAGAAGGCCATCAGTCCGAAAATCATCAACCATTTCAACCATCCCCCGGCCAATTGGTATTTTCTTTCGGATCTCGAGCCCCGGAGAAAACCGAGAATTATCAATAACGGAATATCCACCAACAGGATAGCTATATAGCCATAAGCGGGGCGATACCATTTATATACCAGAGGGACCAACGTCAGCATAATAAGAAGCAGATATATTATGGTAATAATTATCAAAACCATGGCCGGGGAAATTATCATGGGAAGAGTTTTGTATTCGGCGGCCAGATCCCCCCGGCAATCGGCCGAATCTTTGAGCAATTCCCGTCCCAGATGAAAGAGGAAGGCAAACATGGCCGGGATAACCGGACCGGGTATAACAAAAATATTCTCCGGCTGAACCGCCAGACCGCCCACGATGAAGGTTAGACCACCGAGAAATGAAACTATCAAATTTCCTGTCACAGGGATTTTTTTAAGTTTGAAATTGTACAGAAAGAGAAGAAAAACAGTTATGACCACCAATCCCGTTACAGCCCACCCGACCGGTACCACCAGAACCACTGCCGCCAGATTCATGACGATAGCTGCGAGAATTGCAGCATAAAGAGGTAATTGTCCCGATGCCAGCGGCCGCCCGGGGTGACTGATCTGATCGCTCTCAATATCCATAAAATCATTAAGAGCATTCCCGGCACCGCAAACCAGGGCCCCGGCCAGAGAAGCCAGGTACAACTTCAGATTATTACCTGTGATACCGGACAGGTAACCGCCTATCCAGACTGCAATCCCGGCGATCAGGCAGTTGTGGATTCTCACCAGCCGCAGAAAAGCAACAAGTTTCATAATCCGATAACGATAAGGCGGGAAGAAAATCAAGTCAATCTTAAAAACGACTGCTCATGGTGATACTCAAGCGGGGCTCCCCGAAATCGACCTGCCGGCCCCATGATAGTTCGACTTTCAATCGGCGGTTTTCGGCCGAAAGATTGATACCGAAACCATAACCCCACTGAAAATCATCATTCTTCTTCGGATTAAGATCGGGATCAAGATCGTACCACTCGAAATAGGCGCCATCGACAAAGGGGTAAACACAGTCGCGGTCGGATAAAAACATCCTGCTTTCAAACGTAAACGATACCAGTCGCTGGGCAAGAAACTGATCGTTGCGATATCCCCGGAGATCCGGCGGACCGCCGACATAAAACATCTCCGAAACCGGTAGCGGTTTTTCAGAACTCTCGATATCTCGAAATCCCGCCCGGCAGTAAAACGACAACAAAGTTAGGGGCCGCAAATCGGTTTTGACGGTCAACTCATTCCGGGTATCATTATAAACTGATTGAAGAAGTTCGTTTTGATTATCCGTACGATCATATCGCCTCCCGGAATAGGTAATATTCCATGCAAGAGCATAACCCGATGATGCATCGCGTTTCTCACTGATGGTTCCGGTCTCGATACCGAAACCGACATTATAGACTGAGAATGAACGCAGATTTGAATCGGCCGGTTCCACATTCTTCCAGCCCAGCGATGATCTCACGGCAAAACGGGAAAAAAGATCCAGACCATATTCCAATCCCACCCCGAATTCATAAAACTGATCACGATAATCGCGGGTTTGAAGACTCAATGTAATATCCCCATTGCCCAGCCAGAAGACCGGTTGGCCGTAGTACACATTGAACACCGATTTATTTCCCTCGCGGTAATCGGCGGTCAAACCGGCTTTCTGTCCTCGGCCGAATATATTCCTTCCCCGTAAATCGAAATACCAGATAAAATAACCATCATCCTCGGGTATATACCCGCCCAATCCTTCGAAATAAAACTGGCGGGCCTCGATAAAACAGTAACGAATCCGGGCCGACTCCAATCCGGGATCGGGAATTATTTCAGGATCCCGTTCAAGGTGAACAAAATCCAGACAATCCAAAATTCGAGTAGATTCTCGAATCCGTTCCGGGATCAGCGTGTCCCCGGTGGCTATAACCAGGTAATGCCTCAGGAAGTCACGATCGGTCCGTTTCAGACCCTTAATTTCTATGGCCGAGATAATCAACCTCGGTCCGTTATCAAGACGCGTCGCAATATCAAGAGTACTATTGGCCGCTGAATATTTCTCCGGCGACAGGCTGGCATAGTAGTACCCCAGTGATTGCAGGGAACTTATAATCGAATCGACGACACCATCCAGTATGTCCCGTGCAAAGGGACGGTTGACGATAATTGTATCGGGGAAATCGCCCGTTATAATGATTTGACCAAGATGATATCTTTCCCCGAAAGTCACGCGCAATCCCGAATCGGGGTTATCATAATCAGCTCCCACCCGGCCGTCAAAAAAACCACGGTTAATCAGATAAACTTTCAGCGAATCCACCATATTATCAGTCTTGACGGATAACACATATCGCGCCACCAGCCTCTGCCAGTCCGGGTTGCCATCGGCAAACCTGACCTCAACCGCCGAAGTTTCGACCGTCACCATCAGAATAACGGCAACTATCATATACCTAAAAACTGGCGACAATCTCTCCCCTCCCGGTTATTCTCGGTTTCCGGTTATCGGAATGCCGGCCGCTGAAAGTAAGCGTCATTTTGAGATCTCGAGTGAACCGGTAATCGGAATGCACCGACCAGATTACTCCGCGGCGGCCATTCATGTTATCCGTAAGTCGATAAGAAATATCCTCAACCGCTTTTAGATCCTGGTAGTACATTTCCACTCGAATCGATGTTTCCCCGGCCTTGACCGTACGAAAATCGGGATTGACAATCAGCGAATAGATTTTTGAACTCGACTTCCGGTCATCACCGGCATACCGATATGCGACGAAACTGCTCAAGTGTCCCATCGGAACACCCTTAATGGCGCCGACTTCTATTCGGAAACCGTCGATATCACCCGGCGAGGAATAATAACTGTCCCGATAATAGGCGAAATAGGTTCCTTCCTGAATGAATTGCCAGTCGCCCGTCGATTGGTTCACCGCGATCCGATAGGATTGATCATCTTTCACATAATCGATCCCGCCGATCCGGCGGCCTTCATAGCTGTATGACGCTGACAGATTCAGGATATAATAGGTTCCCGCGTTGAACAAACGAAGGTCCCCCTGATGGTACAGCCGCCGATAAAAATACGGTTCCCCGCCATCGGAATAAAAAGGCAGAAGCCATAACCAGGAACGATGGCCGTCGGCGAGAAGGTCCTCATTCGAGTTTGATTGAATTTTAAAATATATATTCCGTGGGGTATAACTCAGACTGAATGATTTATCCCCCTTATTAACCGAGGCCAGAGTCGAATGAATTTCCTCGATTTCGATATAATTGCCTTCCGGATCAGGGATATACTGCCCGTCCTCCAGAATGTACTTCCCCATCCCCGGTTCGACCTCAAGATAACGGAGACCCCGTTCATAACGGTTTTCGTCCGACAGGGCATAGGTCCCGCCAACCGACATTTTTTTCCGCGGATTGCTGTAAAATAAATTCAACCTCGAGAGCAACTGATTTTCCCTGAAGTCATTCTGAGTCAGTCTTTGCCCGACCAGGTACAAATCGGCCCGCACCGCGCCCAGCTGGCCGGACAAACTTAAGATCACCCGATTACGATCCCGCAAGCGATTCCAATCGGTAAGTAGAGTATCTTCTTCATAACGTTGAAGATCAAGGCCAATTGAGCCATACTGCATTCCAAAATCATACTGTCGTTCGGTTGTCCCCTGAAGAAACGAGGTATAATAATTCCATCTCCGATCATATTTTAAGCCCGATGAAAACCGGGTTTTTTCGTTTAAATCATATTCCATTCCACCGGTCAACCGGTCATTGCGCCCTTTCAGGCGATTATTATCGATTCGATACGCTGTTTCCAGATGACGGTAGGTCGCGGTCGGGTAAAGCCTTCCGTGAATTTTGGGAAATACGGTTAATGATCCGCCGGTTGATTCGAATTGATGACGATATTCAAGCCGCTCCGATTCAACAAGCAATGAATATGGTCCGGGCATGACAGCTGAAAGCGACAGGGTCATTTCAATCTCGTCATTGGTGACAATCAGATTATCGGGAATAAGATACCACCGTTCGAAATCGGGTCGAGTTCTTCTGTTCCGAGGTTTGAAATACCTACTGACGAATCCCATCGAACCGCTAATGGCGGTGGCGTTTCGGCCGCTGACCGGTATCCCCCCGACATTAAACGAGGCCAGATACTGACCGCCAAGATTATTGCCGTCATCGCGGGATGAATACAGATTCTGATCGGTGCTCGACTGACGCATGACCAGATTTATGCTGCTGCCGGCTTCCGGCCGTAATTCCAATTCCGTTTCATAGAAATCTTCCCGACTGGGAACCGGTACCCTGATTAACGGCAGATAATCACCCTCCCCGGGACCGATATAATGATAAACGCCATTGCCGTTGTACAAATAATCGCCCCGCCCTGTCGCGGCCGAAGTGAAACTGATCCTGTAATCCCCCGCGCCCTCGCCGGCATATTCATAGTACGGATTGCCCAGCGAATCGACTGATTGACGGTAATCGCCAGCCGTGTCCGGGACAGCCCCGCTTTTAAAGCTAAGTTCGGTCGAATCGCCAATTGTCTCCAAAAGCGCAATATCGATTTCAGCGAGTTCACTGGTTTTAAGACGGTTTCGATCATCACCCTCGCGTATAAACCCGGCCCGTAATTGAAAAACGGAATCGGAGGAGGCAATCCCGCCGGAAAGCTGGTACATTTCTCTTTGATAATCGGCGGCCAGAGGCTCAAAATCGATTTCCACCCTGGTTCGCGAGTCAACCGGGATATCGGACATAAAAGTAATCGAGGCGGCCGGATAGTCCATAATATAATCACGGTCGGAACCGCGTTCCAGAAGACGGCCGTCAGCCCAGACTCTCTCCGAGCCGGGAACGATGGCCCGGGTCAGGTTATCGGCCACAATCCGATAAGGTCCCTGATTCCCATCGGTACCATAAAAACGCATGGTTTTGTACTCCCCCCGGGGACGGGCAAAAAGCGTGGCCGCCGAAAAACGAGAATCATGGTACACCGCCTGAAGACCGCTGACCTGTTTTTTTTGCAGTCCAAAATCCGAGGCGGCGGCAATTTCGAGATTCCCGATTTCCGAGAAAAATTTCCTTGATTCCACGCGAAGATTGATTTTATCCAGTTCACTGATACGGCTGTTGATAGTGCCGTAAACCGGATCATAACCACGATCCGAAACCGATCCCGAGACAATTACCCCCGGAGTCAGTTCTCCCCCGACAGTCAGATCGAGCGACTGGTCAAACTGCGAACTGCCGCCGGTCTGCGACAGAATAGAAAAACGCTTGGCTCCGGTAATCGAAAGAGATGATTTGGTTAGGGAACCAGCCGGTGATATCGGCTGAATATCGGGAGAAATTGCCCTAACATCCCCGCCGGAAATAAGCTCCGGCTGTAAACCGTAATGGCGTTTCAGCCAGGTCGGAAGAGGCGTATAGAAGACTGTCAGGGTATCGCCCGCAGAGATTTTTCTGCGCAAGTAAAAAACGCCCTCAAGATAATTAATATCATAATCGACATCCCGGATCAACCACCCGGTTGATATTACCACGCTGTCGGAATGATCGATAATGGGCCCGTCATGTAATCTGATTCTGGATGTGATTTCATTGGCGGGAATTATTTTGACAGCGGCCGATAAGGCAGAGCAAAGAATCAGAGAAAATATGATTGAGCAGCAAAAGAGCCGAGAAAAGCTTTTTATTCTGATCGACATTATTCCGGATAGAGAATTCTGTAAATCATAACCCGGTTATTGCCGGTATCGCAAAAAGCAATCCGATCATCGGGCAGCACGGCAACCCCGGTCGGCCGATTGAAACCATAATCACCGCCGGTACCTCTCATACCCTCGGAATAGAGCAAATGACCGTTCCGGTCAAAGAACTCGAGCCGGGAGTTTTCCGTGTCGACCACCCAGCAACAGCCGGAGCGATCAACCGCGATTCCGGTCGCCTGTCTGAGCTGATCATCTTTATATTCGAACAGGAATACCCCCGAGGTATTGAATCCGAACACACTGCCGCGACCTTCATCGGTAATATACATATTACTATTCGGCCCCCGGGCAATATCTGCCGGCCGCAACATCAGACCGCTATAGGATTCGGCATCGCCGACCATACGATCAAAACTCAGGTAGATATTAAAAACCATCACCTGCGAGTTATCCGGATCGGCCACCCATAATTCGCCATAATCATTGATCGCCAGCCCGGCCGGACGCCCGAAACGTAACGGATCATCGGGGTCAATCAAATCGACCTGGCCCACATAATTGAGCTTGACATCGAATACCGAGAGACGGCGATTACCCGTATCGGATATATATAAATTAAGATTATTATCAAGGGTTATAAAAGTCGGATTGTTGAGCAATCCCTCGGCATTGCCATATCCCCCGGCCTCGCGCAGGGGAATATAATCAGAATCGAATTTGAGCAAACGGTTATTCCCCGAATCCACGATATAGAGATTGCCATTATTATCGACGGTCACCCCGATCGGTCCCCGAAGCTGATTCCCGGAACGGTCGGTTTTGATTTCCTTCACCGGCAATAATCCATTGGGAATTTTGACTGTCGCCATTTCATCCGGCAAACCGCCATTACCCCGGCATCCCGGTAAAAGCGATATTATCAAAATCGCAAAAACAATTAATAACAGAGGATAGTCTTTACGCATCATCAGAACCGATGCAAAACGGTCAGTTTGACTTCGGGATTATGCCCGAAGGGATTGGCCTTCACCTTAAAATCAAGTTTTTTAACCTCGCCGTATTCGGCATGACCGGACCCGGTGTGTTTGCGGAGCAATCTAATAGCATCGATTGAGGCGAAAATACGGTTGACCACCGCCACTCCGATCATGAAAGTGGCATTACGATAATATGATTCGCTGGAATTACGCATATCCCGGTAATCGGCCCGGGCCTCGTCACTGACCCATTGCCAGTCATAACCGGTTTCAGGATAATAATAGGGCGAACCGGGATTGATAATACGCCCGGATTCGTTGTACTCCTCGGTTGAGTTATAAAATGTCAGGTTGCGGTAAAAATCATCATCTTTGCCATCGGGATCAATCCCGGCATATTTCTCGGCATAATTAATATAGTCTTCTTTTTTCCATTTACCGGCCGTTCGGAATGCAAAAAATCCTGCCCACGAAACCACCTCGGCCCCGAGAAAGACCTCACCGCGGCCTTTTTCTCCCATATAAAGGTGTCCCGCACCTGGAGCCAGAACAGAAAGAAAAATCGCCTTGGCTTTTGAGATTTTGCGAGGACCGGTAACCGGCATGGCCGCATCGGCCTCGGGTTCGAGATTTCTCTCTTCCGGAATGCTATTGAAAGCCATTAGTGAGGCCTGACTCAAAGGTGATTCCGGAATAGGAATTTCGGCTCTTAATGGCGATGGGCCTGACCCGGCGCATACAAGCACTATCCAGAACAGACCGATTATGAAATCAGTTTTTTTCATGTCAAAACCTGCAGGCTATGGTAAAAACCGGAATTATTTCTTTGGCCGAATATCGTTTCATCTCCGCCTTCACCGACAACCACATCTTGGAAGCCTCATTGCGGTTGTGGCGTTTGGCTGATATGGCCGCATCGAAAGCCGACACCAGATGAACCAGAACCGAACCGATGATGAATTTATTGGCCTTGTCCAGCTCATCGTTGGCGTCTTTACGCATGTCTTCATACTTGGCCCGGTTCGGTGACAGATAAACTTTCCCGCCGGTGGCGGAATCGACAATTTCATAATAGTCCGGATCAAGCCAGTAATCGTCCCAGCCCGTCCGGAATTGATCGTACTTACCGATCATTTCATAATATTGCTGGTTATTGAAGTCCGGCAGCGTATGGGTAAATTCATCTTCGGTGGAATCGACCGCATAAAGCCAGCCGCGGTATGATTCCGAGACCGTGCTGTCGCCCTCGACCCAGTGATCATCGGCAAAAGCCTCGAAATCATCGGTCAGCTTATTGCCGTTATTATGAAAATTAAAATAGCCCATCCACATACCGATTTCTGTGCCCAGAAACCCCATGGTTTTCATGATATGCGAGCCGCAGTACCTCTGACCCCAACCGGGAATCAGGAGAGAATATATGAAGGCCTTCTGGGGCGATTTATAATCATAATCATAAATGTTCTCCTGCTCGAAACCGAATTCGAAATCATCATCAAAACCCTCATCGGCCGCGAGAATATCAATATGATTTTGCGAACTATTCCTGATGGACTGGACTTCGAGTTCCAGCTGACTGTATCCCAGATCTATGGCCAGGGCCGGCATCTGAATCATGACTAATATCAGAATCAGTGATAAGAGCAGCTTGTTCATTATATGTCCTTTCTTATTTTATAATGGCGATATCGGTAAAAGCGGAAACTGATTCGCCGTTGTCAAAGTCCGCCTCAAGAACACATCTATACACGCCCGTTACCAGAGAAGACAGATCCCAGTTGTATATAACATGAACCCGGCCGCCTTCCTGCCCGGTAAAATTCATCTCATCGACAACCCTTTTGCCCGACATATCATACAGATTCACCGTCACATCGGCATTATCGCCCAGCCTGTACTGAACATTGGTCAGTCCGTCATAAGTCGGATTAGGATAATTGAAAAATTCATCATCCGGAAGCATGGCCCCGGAAACTTCAACCGCACCCAATCGGCTGGACGGAAAATAGTACAATCCTTCCGCTCCCCCGCCGCCCATCGGCCAGTCGGTCAGGGCCGAATCATAACCCGTATCATATGAATAAAACCAGCCATCGATCCCCATAATCCCCAGGCCGCCGACCGTCCCGCGGCGATGAATGACCGGGGCGCCGAATCCGATTCCCCCGGCCGCAGTCGGAAAGCCATACAGAAGCCAGTCATTGGTGGTATACCTGGTCTTGAAGGCATAGCAATTGCCGTTGGAACTTAAAACCGCGATATCTTTAACACCATCATGATCCAGATCACCCACCACCGGCGGTGCCACCACAACATCATCGGGAAACGACCGGTCCATTTCAATGGGGAAATCAAGGAGCGAATTCAAATATCGGTCCAGTCCGATAATCTTGTTCTTACTCCCGAGAATTATATCCGGATAGCCGTCGCGGTCGATATCGGAAACAATCGGATTGACATAAACAGAGTCACCCAGCGAGGCTGAGGCGTATTCGGTGAAGGGATCATCCGCCGACCGATCCAGCGTGATTACCTTGATATCCCCATCGGGGGTGGCCACCACTACTTCCGGTAATCCGTCGCGGTTGAAATCGGCCACTACCGGTCCGTAAATATAATAGCCGCCGAGATCATACTCCTTCAATACCGTCGGCGATGTAACCAGATAAAGAATGACCCCGTTAT
Organism: Candidatus Zixiibacteriota bacterium; assembly: GCA_016933955.1. NCBI lineage: Bacteria > Pseudomonadati > Candidatus Zixiibacteriota > Candidatus Zixiibacteriota bacterium. Next base: position 81,810 of record JAFGTT010000010.1, on the reverse strand, counting down.
CATCACCGGCAATTACGGCATAGGTACTGTCGAATCTCGACGCGCCGTAGAGCTCGGGATGATTTATCTGCCGTGAAAGCGGGTAGGATGTCCCATCGGATAGAATGCCATAAAACCGAACGAAGTGTGCTAACGAATCCATCGTCGCCACGACCAGTTTATCGCCGAACGCCAGCCAGACGACCTGCCAGCCGCCGATAGACAGGGAGTCGAATAACGGCTCGGCCAGGCCATTCAAATCGGCATCGACAAGGCCGTAAACATGCACCCATGGCCCGGCTCCAATCGCCACATATTGCGTATCATTATCCAGCCCGAAATCACCCACCGCCGGTCCGGCGCTGATATTTTCCCCGACCCGGGCGAACAAAGGCACCGGATACACGGGATAAGACGCCTCATTATTTAGAATATAAGCGGTATCATAAAACGGCGGAGCAAATGACGGCGTAAAATCAGTCCCGTCATCGTTGAGGACGATCAGGTTTTTATTCGAGGCGGTGATTATTTCCTCGCGCCCATCATTGTTCAAATCGGCCGCAATCGGTGACAAACCGTACGCCGGAACACCCGCCCTCTGCGGGAAGCTGTCGGAAACCAGATCGTAATCGAGATCGAATGTCATGGTCAGGTCGGATTCGGAAATATCGGTAACGAAAATATGCGTATTCTTGCCGCCGTAACCGTACGCCGGGGGATTGGTATTGGGCGTGAAGGAATTGTTGTTTCCCGCGTAGTACATATCCTCCTGGGTTCCGAATCCGGAATAATAAATCCCCCCAAAATTGATCATACCATCGGCTTCCATCAATTTGACAAAAGGACGCAAGGGATCATTCTGAAGCTGGTTATCGATAAAATTGAGAATCCCATCGCCGTCAAAATCCATATAAGCGACCACCTCATCGACACGAAAGATTAATATCCCCGAACCCGGGATAAGAAAATCGTATTCACCGGTCAGGTTTTTACTGTAATCGCATGGTCCCAGGATAACCGAGGTGATGGAATCGGCCAGGATAGCGGTTTCCGGACCGATGGCAATCTGCCGATTTTCAATCAAATAATATTCATATTCGGAAATAGGGATCTTGGCTACTTTGGTGCCCAGTTCCTGCATTTCAGCCGCCACCAATTCGATGTCCGTCCCCCTGCGATACACTATTGGGTCCTCAAAACCGAGAAAGGCCCGTGACCACGCCATGGGATAGACCGGCGAGACCCCGAAAGCACGTCCGACATCAAACCCGAAATCGACCCCGGTTCCGAAACCGTTATTATCCATCAAAGCGAAATCGCCTAACCGTGTGAAAAAATTATCGGTTCGGTAAAGATCAATCAGACCGAGCTGATGGCCAAATTCATGGGCTATAACGGCATTGATAGCGGTGGCGCGATTATCCTGGCTGGCCGTTTCAGGCATATTCAAAGCATCCCTGATTTCCGTCGAATCGGAAGCGGTGCGATCGACATACATGGCCGTGTCCAGAAAGAAAATATAACCGGTGTACAAATCCGATGGGGTATCCGGAAAACCAATATTATTCTGTTGATCGGCCCCGGCATGAAACAAAAAATAAGCATCATAATCCCCGAAGACAACCTGCGCTTCCGAGGTATCGACCAGCTGAATGCAGTCGATAAAATAATTGGTCAACCCGATATACGGGTTTACCCCGCCGTAATAGTCCATTTCATGCGAAAGATGGTAAACCGAATCGGTCTGTCGGGGAAAAACCTCGTATTCGATAACAACTTTAAAATCGGATACAAAACTGTAATAATTGGCCAGGGCCTGCAGGTGTGATTCAAAGTACTGACGGTTGTGTGGCGCCGGATCAATCTCATGGCCTTCCTCATCGCGGAATTGCTCAAATGTCCGCATATCGTATTTCCCGTTACCGGTGGTCAGAGGATCATCGGGCGATTCCTGGATAAAATCAAACCTCAGGCTAAGAACCCTGATGGTATCGACAACCCCGGCCGGGATAGCCTGTTTGGGCAGTGCCCAGGGATGTTCCCGATTAAGATTCAGTATATTCCTGGGCGACGGTGTCGACAGAAAACCGCTCTCGACTATTTTTTGATCATTCGGATCGATGGCGCGTTTCTCAATCGCCTTCGGTATCAGCAACTTACCGCCTTTATTCGCCGCCACCGGCGAACATATGAACAGCAGTCCTATTATCGCCGGAATTATTCCTAATTTTGAAATCAATGTCATATCCTCCATGATCTCCGTTTACCAACCCACCGAGAGTGAGAATCGCATGGTATTGGCCAGCGGAACATCGCCGCTTGAAGGAATATAGGCGAAATCAAAACCAAACATATTGTACGACAATCCGGCGCCCAGGGTAAGGGTCTTGACTTCCCCTTCCTCATCATGAATATACCCGGCCCGGAGAGTAAAGAAAGAAGCGTACTTATACTCCACGCCGCCGTTAATAATAACGCCCTTGAAATTGTCCGTCAGGCCGCCGGCGGTAAACGGATTTATGATCAATCCCATCAAACCATCCTGGGGATTGGCAAAAACATCCCGGAAATCCTCAAGAATGGTTTTATCGCGCTCGGCCAGAGATTTATTCGCCTCGACCGTAAACAGAACTTCATTGTAATTGGATTGGATCATTTTCCAGGCCACCCCGACCGCCAGGTTGCGTGGCAGCGGGTCCGACTGAGAAACATCGATATAGGATATATCCGGACCAAGGTTGGTCAGCGCAATTCCCAGCGAAAGACGCGGATCGATTTTATAAAGTAATCCCAGATCGAGAGCCAGACCGGTCGAAGTACCACTGCCTTTCTCGCGCCCGGCGCCCAGTTCCGACAAATGGGAATAAATAATTTTGGCCGAAATGCCGCCGCTGAGCGTCTGAGTCAGCGGGACACCATATGAGAGAGTAAAAGCAATATCAAAAGCCGAAAACTCGCCTTCGACCGCCCCGGTTTCCGAGGTTCGGGTAATATTGCCATAGGACAGGAAGGTTATATTGGCCCCGACCGTCCCCCAGCCCTCGATATTCTGGGTATATCCCAGAAATTCGTAATAAATATCGCTGGCCAGTTCCGGTAGCCAGTTAACATGCATGAGAGTTATCTCGCTTTTGGCCGCGGCGTTGATTTCAATTCGGTCGCGAGTCAAAAACCAGAGATTACCATCCCTTTCAAAAACCTCGTTGACATTGCTATAACCCAGGTCGCGGGCGTTGTAACGATCCCAGTAACTGTCGAAGAAAATGGCCCCGCTGCTGGTAGCAAAAACAACTTTATTACCATGAACCAGAATATCATTCACACGGGCTCCGGCCGGATTGGCATAGAGAAGAATAGCCTGCCCGGCGGCGATTGTCTCCGACTTCAGATCATTGACCTCCCGGATGTTGTCGGCCAGAAGTTCCGCTCTGGAGGAATCGCCCCGGACTTTACCGAGGGCCAATTCAAAAACAGCGATATCCTTTTCAGGCGTATATCTTCTATAGCCGAACCGGCGCCATTTACGACCCGAGAACATCATCACGCCCTGATCGGTACCAAGCCAGAGATTGCCGTAACTATCGACTTCCATATCACGGACAACCGTCTTGAGTCCGGAGGTATAAGGTATTTTAATTGTCAACTCGGATTCTCCCTCGGATTCCGGGGCGGATGACTTCATCTGGCTGTCGCGGTAAGCCTTGAGGACTCCCATCGAATCAATTTTACCCTGCAATTCATCGACCGAGCCGCCCGGCATCATAGGCGGACTTTCAGGAGTATCACCGAGCCACGGATTCAGGGCTTTGAACCTGGTCATGAATAATTCTTTTTCAGCCGGGGTGTCGTAGATTTTCATGATTTCATAAATACTTTCGGCCGAATGCTCACCGGTCGATTGCAATTCGGCATAATTTCTCCAGATTGTCCCGTCATACTGAAAAAGATCATTATCGACTACCGCCCAGGCCTTATTGTTACCCGTTGCCGTGATTGCCGAAACCGGCAACTGAGGCAATCCCTGCTCAGGACCATAATGGGTAAAAGCTCCCCCGAAATACACTACCACACCGGTATCGGTCGCCATAAAAACACGGCTGTCGTATATACTTAACCTACCGATATTCAGCATCGGAAGACCGTCATTGATACCGAAATGCTGCCAGTTGGCGCCATTATAACGGTATAAACCGTTTTCGGCGGCCAAATAGAGGTAATCCTCGTCGGCCGCTAGATCATTGAGACCGCCCATGCGATTGACACTAAAGGGTATGACAATTTCCGATGGCAGATAATTCCGGCGCGCTTTCTCCACCGCGAACAGGATTCGATCGGCTTCCGTCTCGTTTAAGGTACTGTCTTTCAAACCCTTATTGGCTCTTTCCTGTGCCTCCAGGAATTTTTCCCAGTCAATAAGACATTGATTATAGGCTTCCTTCAGGGCGACAAAGGCATTAACCAGATCTTCCCGAGATTTATAATCCTCGGCGATTCCAGCCATAACCCGAACTTCAAGCGAATCAATAACGTCGGGAGAATTAAGATTATTGACCTGGCCAATGATATCGAATAACGCCTTGAGGGAATCAGAATCGGTCTCACCGTATATTCCGGCGTAATTGCGGAGTATGGATTCCACTGATTGATCGGCTGTGGTGGAAATAATATCCCTGTTGATCCAGTTACCCTTTTCGTATTTAACCAAACCCTGCGAGGTCAGCATCCAGATTGCGAAATCGGAATACTGATTGGCACTACCATCGCCGGAATATAGCGTCATATCCCGGATAGGCAGGTACTCCTCAGAAATCAGGATTTCATCCCACCGGCTTGAAAGCGGGTATTGACCGAGCCCGGCAGGGTTCCAGTGGGTTGCAGTAGCATCATCGGCAATAGCCACATAGGCTTCGCCCATACCGGCGGCTCTGGCACCGGCGGCAATTCGTAAGAAAAGGACAGCGGCGCTGGATATCTGGGCGTAGGAGTCGGCACCCATAACCGTTAAAGCCATAACAACTATCAGCAGGCCAATTAGTTTTCGCATCAAAATTCCTCCGAACAGCGTTAATTTAAGACCACTACCTTCCCGAACGATTCAACCACTTCCTCCGAATCCATCGAAAATGCGGTCACCTTATATATATAGACGCCGGCGGCAACCCGGTCGCCATCATCGTCCCGGCCGTCCCACTCGTAAAATTCATAGTAGTCGTCCGGAACCGAATTTTCTTCAAAATACTTTATCTTTTTACCCGAAAGAGTAAAAATCTCCAGGCTGACCAGCCGCGCATCAGCCGTCAGGGCAAATGAAAACATCGTTTTATCGGTCATGGGATTGGGATAATTCATTACCTCACTGACCTGCATCTTCCCCGTCTCGACTAATTCGGCATCGAATTCGACAACCGATGAATTATTGGCATTATCCCAGGCCTTAATTTTAAAACGATGCCGTCCCACCGGAAGCGAACCCGGATAATACCGAATTTCACCCGATGTAAAACTACCGGAATTATACTCAAAGAGATCCGTCAAACCAATAATATTTTCCGTATCCCCATCGATAGTCAGATCGATTCCGTGACCCGTTCCCCCGGTCAGGTTAATCCCCGAACCGTCGGTCAGGGCAATATTCAGGATCGATCCCGATGCAATTCTGTCGCCGGAGACAAAATTCTCGCGATCAGAAAAAGAATACCTGATCTCCGGACCATCGCTATCCTCGGTTGAAACAATCGTCGATGATACTTCGATCGAATCGGCCAGACCGAAGGCATCGCTTCCGGGAGACTCGGCATAGGCATATATACACGCCCCGGAACCACCATAACCGATATCGAGCGGGGATATGAATTCGAAACTGAAATTCCCGTTGACGACTTCGGCCGTTCCCTGGAATAGAATCGGCCCGTTTTTCGCATACGAAAGACTATCGACCACTACCCCGCTGTTATTAACACCACGGTACAGCCGAAGGATCTCCGAATCGTAAACTGCTATATGCACCGTTCCGTTGAAATCGACCGGAACTTCGCTCACCTCATCCACCACCTCTCCGATCACCAGATGGGTATCCAGAGCCACCAGGGTGCCGGGATACTCGGTAAAATTGATACCCCGGGCGGGAATTCCCAGCCGGACAAAAGGATCACCAAAAAAGGTATACTTCCGATCATTGATTTTCTCCTGGATGTAGCCGTTGCTGTACTGCCGGATTAATTTGGCGGCATACAACACCTGGCATATGGAAAGATCGTCGTTATCGAAGAGAATGTCGAAGACCTGCCGGTTAAGTCCCGAGTTTTCGCCGGAATAAACCAGCCGCGTGGCCGAAACCGCCGCCACAGCACCGCCCGAAGCCAGCCGTAAAAGTTCCTCGGCCATTCCCTCCCGGGACGGGTTATCGAAGAAACCAATGGCGCAGGAGGCAATATAGACAAAAGTCAGGCGATTCAGATTGGTCAGTTTCTGTAAGTCCGTACTCCGATTTAAAATATGCTCATGCGCCCAGGTGTCGGGGTTGCCGTGGCCGACATAATTGATCAGCAAAGTGCCGTCGTTGATCGACCGGACAATCTGCCGGTTGACCTCGGGTTTGTCTTTATCGGAATTAAATGGATATTCCCAGGCGTAAATCTTGTTCCTCCGGAAAGCCCGGGGCAGATGGCTCTCCTGCAAAATCTCCGTTTGCCGCGTATGAGTCAATCCCTCGTAATCGCCGTCATCATACTCATCATCGGCCACAAGGGTCACAAAGGAGCGCCAATCCCCCAGATTATCCATCGATTCATAGTTTTTGATTTTATCGACAATGGTATAAATCTGGGCCGCACCGGAAACCGGCCAGCGGGCAATAATCATATCGTAGCCGCGATCACTGCAGGTGTCGCAGTAAGTACTGTCACTGTCAAGTAAACCGTAATCCCCGAAATATACATAATTGTCATCGGATGATGTAGCGTCCAATTCATGAATATAAGGCGGGATATAATTCCGGGTCGGGGTCAAAAGGTTATTTTCATAATCGTAACTGCCATCGCCCACCAGAAGCACCGCCGAGGGAACCGCGCCGTTCGGATTATCATAGCTGTTTTTTAGAAAATCCCGAATGGCCCCGGGATCATACAGGCCGAACGAATAACGATTAATAATGTCTTCAAGGGCGACCAGCGCGACACTGATATTCGATTTCGTCTCCCGATACTGCTCGAAATCCCCAAGATCACCGATGAATTCTTCCGGGACAATAATGTACATATCCGCCGAGGCGATATCACCCATCGGAGTTACTTTTGAAATGGTCGCCGATCCGGTCATTTTCGATGGCGCGCAGATATAATATCGTTTACCGGATCCACCTGATAAATCATCCTGGAAGATGATATCCGTCCCCAGCGAGGCATTAACCAGCAATACCGGCTCATAGACATCGCTCAAATCATAAATCCGAGGTGTTTCGCCGCCGAATTGATCGGTTACCACAAACTCCCCGCGACCCTCAAACGGAGATATATAGAAATCAAGAAGGCTCGATTGCGGTAATAAATATCCCTGGTAGGCCACCTCGCAGAAACCCATGTACGGCGGGGCATCATAATTGGGACTCATGGTTACGACAAACCGATTCAACCCTCCGAAAAGCTGGTAGGTCCGGTAAACATATACCAGCGATTGCGAGGATAACAGCGTGGCCGCCGATCCGTTGACACTGACATTAATTCCATTGACCCTGGCCCTGATTCTGACCTGCGAGGATTCAGCTGTCACGGCGTTGGGCATATATATGGAAAATGTCTTGCTGGTGGTATCCGACCAGTACCAGTTGAAATAATCATAAATATGACTGGAATTATCGCGGTAAAGCAGTTTATTCTCCCCCACCCGGGTATAAAACCAGCCGCGTTCCATAACCGTATCGGCGACTTCATCGGGAGCGGCATCAATACTCTGAATTCTTTTACCGGTCTGCCCGAAACTTCCCGAAACCGCCAGCCAGTAACAATTGGTGTTGGTGTAGTGATTTTCGAAGAAGTACGGCAGGGAATCGGACGGATAAATCCAACGGTCGGCCGCCTCGGCATAAAAAATGAGATTATCGGTGACATTGAAAATACCGTCGCCGTTATCATTGACGGTGATAGCCACTTCTCGCAACACCGGACGATCCTCACTGTTATCGACCGGAACCGGCAACCCGCCGCCGTAAAACAGGTGAATCGAATCGCTGGCGATATTGTTTAGAACCATCCCGGCCGTAACCAGATTCTGCCCGGTGATACGAATGAAACCCCCGGTTCCGATTTCAATTTTGTACCATTCATCGGCCAGATCGAATACCGACTCCTGGGCTTTAGCCGCAATCGGACCGCTTTCCTCCAGCGGCCAGCTTTTGGCATGGTCATAATTCAAAACCGAATAGCCGAAAACGGCATCGAAAATTTTCCCCTCCGTCCGAACATGGAACGGTGTTACGGCACCCCCGGTTTGCCGGAATTGAATGGCTGTCTTTATCTTTCCATACAATATTCCCTGATAATAGGGATATATTTCAAGAGCCGCCAGACGGCGACCGCGGACCACACTCGTTCCCGTTATGGCGGCCAGGTTTTTGGAAGGTGATCGAATCGGTAAACCACCCGGGCAGATCCAGGAAAATGGTTCACTGCCGGAGATCTCGCTTATAAAGGCCTCATGATTCGGCGGCACGGCAATAAGAATCGGAATAAAAAGCGCTATTCCCTGTCCATCGGCAATCGGATTGGCATACTCGGCGGGATCGTCGAGATTCAATTCGAAAACCAATCCTGCTTCATCCGATGATATTATCCTGATATTATCATAACGTGAGGCTTTGGCCGGAATGGATGCCAGTAATAAAATCATTATAAATATGTAGGAAAATAATTTTAATGAAGAATGATAACGACAGGCAGGGCGATGGCCGATTATTAAAATGAGCAAACTTATAAAACTCACGGTCAAAGGTCCGTTATAAAGTAATAAGCCGATACAAATGTTATAACTACTTTACAGTTCCTTTAACCGTTGGCTCGATAATGTTCCTCCTGCTTTTATAAACGTTTAGAATATATAAAGTTCCCGAAAATAAGTCAACCGCTCAATAATTAATAATTCATTAATATTATCGGCTGTTTCCGCAAAAAATCGGCCAGAAAGAGACGGACTGTTGATTATTGTCATTATCGCATTGAATGTCAACCATTTACAATTCTACCCAATAATCGTTTGATGTCTTTCCTAAACGAAAAAAGTGAAATCTGATTCACAATTATCGAATCTGGTTATCGCTCATTCCAGCTTTATTCTAACCTATCCAATCAACTTACCTCGACCTGCTTGCCTGATATCTCTTCCATCTCGGCCGTGAAATGCCTCAGGAGCTTGGCCTCACGGGTCAATCGATAGCCTTTCAGTTCCTTTTTGCGTGCCGCGATACGGGCGATAACATCGGCCGCATACTCCAGATGGGAACCGGTGTAAACCCGGCGCGGAACCGCCAGCCGGACCAGCTCATGCGGGGCATAAAATTCCCTCCCGGTATCAGGGTCGATTCCGCCGAACATCAGCGATCCGATTTCCACACCTCTGATTCCTCCCTCACGGTACAGCTCGACCGTCAGCGATTGCCCCGGGAATTTACCCGGCGGAATATGGGGCAGAAATTTCCCGGCATCGATAAAGATGGCATGCCCGCCGGTCGGCCTGATAATCGGCGCCCCCGCCTGTTCGATTATCTGCCCGAAATATTCCATCTGGCCGATTCGATATGCCAGATAATCCTCATTGGTCACCTCACGTAATCCGGCCGCGACCGCCTCGATATCTCTCCCGGACATTCCCCCATAGGTCGGAAAACCCTCAATAACAATCATCAATTCCGTGATTTTACGGGCCAGGTCCTCATCATTGAGAGCTACAAAACCGCCCATATTGGCCAATCCATCTTTCTTGGCCGACATCAACGCCCCATCGGCGTACGAAAACATTTCCTGGGCGATTTCCTTTATGGTTCGGCCTTCATAGCCCGGTTCATCGCGCTTGATAAAATAGGCGTTCTCGGCAAAACGGGCGCAGTCAAAGAAAAACATAATTCCATACCGACCGCAGATTTCCGCCGTTTCCTTTATATTGGCCATCGAAACCGGTTGCCCGCCGGTCGAGTTATTGGTCACCGTCATGAACACCACCGGGATTTTATCCGGCCCATGCTCCTCGATAAATTGCACCAGCCGCCGGGTATCCATATTGCCTTTGAACGGCATCTCATCTTCGACATCGGCTTCGGGGCAAGGCATGTCCAGAGCCACTCCGCCCTTATGCATGACATTGGCGCGGGTGGTATCGAAATGAGTATTGTTGGGGACAAAGTCGCCTTTCTTTAATACCGAGGAAAAGAAGACATTTTCAGCCACCCGTCCCTGGTGCGTCGGAAGGATAAATTGCTTACCGGTCAGATCCCGGACGATTTCTTCGAAGCGGTAAAACGAGCGCGCCCCGGCGTAGGATTCATCGCCGCGCATGAGCCAGGCCCACTGCTCGTTGGACATGGCCCCGGTTCCGGAATCGGTTAAAAGGTCAATATAGATATCCTCGGCCCTGACCTTGAAAATATTGAAACGGGCTTCCTTTATAATTTTCTCGCGTGACGATCGGGGTAAAAGAGATATCGGCTCCACCGACTTAATACGAAAAGGCTCGGCGGGATGTTTATGTTCTTTCAAAATGCCTCCATAGCCAGATATTACCTTCAAATTTAATATAATAGCAACAACCTATGCCTTTTTCAAGCTGAATTCGGCCTTAATCGACCCGGTCAATAAACCGGCGTAATTTCTAACCTCGGGATTATAGAAGGGACGAAGATGTTTAAAGTTATCGGCTCTATCGATAATTCCCAATTGTCGAAGAAGTTCCACACAGACCGGGTACAGAGCTCGCGGGTTACCGTCATGAATTTTGACCACTATTCCCAGCGGCGGATCGGCAAATCCGATTCCCTGCATGGCTTCCGCGCCGGCCTTACAGATAATGTTGCCCGGAAACGAGCGCATCAGAGCCAGATCGAACCGCCCCTCGCCTGAAAACATCTCAGGGAATTCAGTCATGGCCGCCTTGATTCGCTGGAGGATTTGTGATTCTTTTTCATCGCCTCCGCGGCCGCCGGCCAGTTTTTGAAAGGCCATAGCCATATTAATGATCGGCATTCCGAAATTGGGCGCCGAACAACCATCGATTGAAACCAGGATTTCATCGCGCGGGATTTCGCACATCCGCGAAATACCATCCAGCACCAATTGTTGCACCTTCGATCGGGGATTGAGATATTCGCCCACATCCTCCCCCAGAAAACGAGCCAGAGCCAGAAATCCGGAATGCTTGCCGGAGCAGTTGTGGCGAAGCGGGTCTTTATCTTCGCCCTGCCGGGGATACTCTCCGGCCATGGTCATATAAATAGGCACATGGGTCCCGCATTTGAGATCCTCCGGACTGTTACCGGCGGCCTTGAGATTGCTTAAAACCACCTCACGATGGTGATCGCTCCCGATATGCGACCCACACATGATCGATAATTGTTTGGCGCTGAAACCGTATTTATCGGCCGCCCCGGTGGCAATCAACGGCATCAATTGAAATGGTTTCGGGGAAGACCGGGCAAATGTGAAAAATTGAGGGTCGCCGAAATAATGAATCAGCTCCCCTTTGGCGTTGACTACCGCGATCGATCCGCAGTGAACCGATTCCGCTTTCGCGCCCCGATATACTCTGGCGACTATTTCAGACATAATAAATTCTTTCCTTTTATCTACCCGCGTCGGGGACTCACGCCGTCAGCGGATATGCCCCCGAATAAATGCCTGTCAAACATGGCCTAAGATGAGTTAAAAGGGATAAAAAGTCAACGGGTGAAAAGATCTTGAGGATCAATTTCCCTTGAAGTGTATATGAATTTATCACAAAAGTAATTGTCAATCCCCTTGGACAATTCCTTCAAATGCCGAATATCAATGATTTCCTCACTAAATAGTAAACAATTTTTCTTCATTTTAAATTTACAACCTCTTTCCGGGAATAACTTTTTTTAATGAAAATAAAAATAAAGCTATGAATTTAAGCTCAATAAAATTAAATTGGCCCCTGATTAAAAATAACTTTCGTATAATCCTGATGTACCGGGATTAATTCGGCCGCCGCTGGTGCGGCCCGTTGGAAATAAACACTGGTGTTATTTGGAGGTTTTCAATGAAAGTCACGGTTGACCATGAACTCTGCAGCGGTGATGGCATCTGCGCCGATATCTGCCCGGAAGTCTTTCAGATGAATGACAACGACCAGGCTGATGTCATCGTCGATGAAGTCCCGGATGAGCACAAGGAAGCGGTTCGGGAAGCGGCCGAAACTTGTCCGGAAAGTTGCATCTATATTGAAGAATAATCGCTGAATTATAAAGAGGCAGGGATCCCCCTGCCTCTTTAAATGATTTACAATAAACACCTTACTTATGGGCAACCGCCGCCATCCGCTTAGCCTGATGGTCATAAGGACTACCGTCCAGACCCCCATAGATATCAACCCTGTTAAATCCGCACCCGGTTAATAGCCTTTTCAGTTCGGCGGCCGAATAAAGTCGAACAATTAATTCCAGTTCGTTTATTTTCTCATCTTTAATAATAATCCACTTCATCTTTATCCCGCCGTAGCCGTCTATCACTTCCCGCTCTTCAAGGATATAAACATCATCGACCTTATTCCAGCCCCGGGGCTGAAAGATTCTCGCATTAATTTCCTTACCCATCATCTCCAGCAGGAAAACCCCACCCGGTTTGAGAGAATGATAAATATTTTCCGCCACCCGCCGATCATCTTCGGGATCTTCAAAGAAACCGAACGATGTGAATAAATTGACTGCCAGATTAAAAGCGCTCTCCCGCCGAAAAAGACGCATATCTTCGCGGACAAAATCAATTTCCAGCCCTTCCCAGATTGCCCTTTTACCCGCCTTTTCCAGATAGGAAGTAGTTCTGTCCACCCCGGTAACGGTGAAACCGCGCCGGGCGAACTCGATACAATGACGCCCCACCCCGCAACAGAGATCAAGAACCTTTAGTTCCGGTTCAGGATTTAAGAGCCTGATGATTTTATCGACCGTTTCACTGGCCTCGGTGATTCGCGGCTGAGCGAAAAGAATCTGACCGGCGATTTCCCAGAATTCATCGCTCTCATGCCAGGGTTTCTCGTCAGTCATTAATAACGCTCCTGAAAAAAAAGCTGGATCAAATATTATATAATCAAAGCGTTGATTAATGACAAGATATTAACCAAATGGAAATCAAGCAGAATTTGATCGAATTTCATCGACCAGCGAACGCGCGGTCCGCGATCTAATCCCCGATTGGCGGCAGGCAATCAGGATTTTGTGATAGATACCCAGCATTTGTCCGTATTCCGGATTAAAAAATTGACCGGGGTGAAATATCAGGGTCAGCGCCCCGCCGATACGACTCAAATGGCTTACCAGTTCAGAAAATTTGTTCACGGCTTTATCCCCGTATTGCCGTACCAAAACCGCATCCATAACAACCATAGGGACTTCCCAAATATCCAGAGGGGCACAAATTTCAGGATTAAAAACCTGAAAACATCCGCCAATGCCGTTTCGATAACCTATCCGGTCGGCATATCCGGAAGATTCATCAACGTTTATACCGTGTTTGCACAAAAATGGAAATGATCTTTCCGGATCGAATTTAAGATAATGAGCCCGGCCTGTCGTGATTTCGGATTCAGCTATTTCTTGAAGTTGTGCCAGTTGCGCTGAAAAACATTCTTCATTAAGAAAGGTATCATAGTTGTAATGCATGCCGATATTCCAGTCATCCGGGATATTCGCCAACACATCAGGCATAATGGCCGATCCGCTTCTGGCACCAAATCGACCGCCGCTTCCATTCAAAAGGTAAAATGTCGATTTGAATCCGAAACACCTTTCCAGATCAATCATCCCGGTGACATTATCAAAATAAAACCGCCTGGGTGTAAATGCATTGCGAACCATCCACCAGGCATTACCGATTTTAGGCAATCGGGCCTTCAGGAGAGGCTGAAAAATCCGCAACAATCTTACAGATTGCGTCCAGAAATCGTTGCCCCGAAGAATATCACAATCATGCGACAGGACTATTATGGCCGGTCTTATAAGCCTTTCCAGTTCATAGGACGGCTCCGCGTTCCGGCGAAGCCCGTCCGCGGCCCCGACCAGAGCCGCGACCGCCTCATTGAAAGCCGGAACCTCGATGAGATTCAACAGACTCCGGGGACTGAAAACAGCGGCATATCTACCGTGAGCATCTCTCTTAGAGGTGGCTCGTTCTTCCCCAAAAGTCAGAAGTTGAAACAGATTTCCAAACAAATTCCAGGCCGGAATCAAGGTCCCTCCTGGATTCTGGTACCATAGCGGCGCCGCCTCATTCGGGATACCCTTCCAAAAGCCGCCATCCGGCGGAGGTATCCGATTCCATAACGTCAGGTTGGTACCATTAAAGCCAACATTGAACGGATGCCCTATTTCAAAAGGCATCGGGATATCGAAAGGAATGACCACGGTCCTATCATTAACGGCGATGGCTTCATCATAAGGCAGGAAACGAATAAAACCGGAGTAGAACAGATTGAGTACATCCCGCTCAAAAAACAGCATAAGATGATTGATAATCTGTTTTTTTACATACTCGACTTCGGGAGGAAGCATCAACCCAGTACCCCTTCTGTGTATATTCGGCTGACATACCAGTCATCGAATCGCTTGAAAGAAACTCGGTCTTCTCCGGCCCCGCAATTGTACAGGACGACTGAATGTCCGCGTTTGCTGTGATAAAAGCCTGTCTTTTTTGCCACCTGCAAAATAAGCCGATCAAAAGGATGGCAATTGACATGCCAGCCCCGAATACCAACCGCTCCCATATTTCGCGCCCCCATGACCGCTTCAATTAGCAGAGCCCCGATAATGTCTTCTTCCCGGTGTTGACCGTAATTTCCTGCGGCCATTACATCAACCAGATAACCCAGGCCATCATCACCAAGGGCAAAAGCTACCCAGCCGCACAACTCATCCTCATTATATATTGCGCGTACGATGCCTTTTACATAGGGATTATCGAATAGACGCCATTGAAGATAATCATGATCCCGATATATGGTGGTTCCGCCCCATTTATCAATAAAACGCTTACACACTTCCCCCATCTGAGGATCGGGTTTGTCCGGAGTCCGAATTTGCAGATTTTGCAATATTCGTCTTCTCCCGACACCAAACCGTATAGAACTTAATGATTGAGCGGCCGCACATCCGAAATACATAGCCCCCATTTTCAGGCTATTCCTCACCATTGCCTTCCGATCGGTCCGGCCTTTATCCAGAAAAATGGGGACCGAACGGGTTGAGAATGGCATGAAAATTTGTTCTGTTTTCCCCGGAATGGTGAAATTCAATCGCTCAAAAGCTTTAATTGCCGGGGTAAAACCCCAGACATGGGCAAAACCATGATCGGCGGCGAAATCAAACAACAGGGCATACATTTTTTCAAATAGCCGCTGACCGCGATAATCGGGATCAACCAGCGTTTCCTCGGATTTGGCTGTCCAATATACTCCTTCACGGTCGATCATCCGAATCGGAATAAACGCCTGGGTTCCGACAATTCTGCCTTTATCGACTGCAACTGCATATGGTATCGAATCGGCCCGGTAATTATTCAAGACAAAATCCCAGCGCCATTGCAGGAGAGTTCTGTCATGCTTAAAGATTCTGTTATGAAACTGGTTACAAAGCTCCTCTTCACCACTGGTAATCAAACGGATTTCCACGGACAACTCCTATAAAAACACCAGGCGGGCATTTTATAATTGACAATACTTGAATAATCCATAAACACGGAACAAAATACGAACCCGGGTTACTAACTTCAAGTCCTTTTGGTATTCTGTAATTGGAAACGACATATAAAAGCGGGGTGGTTATCCACCCCGCTCTAACGAAAGGAGCCGAAACAAGCCAATAATTTCGGCTGGTGTGACTGCCGCATTTCATAAACGACAGCACATTTCATGAGGCCGTCAAATCGCCCCTGAATTTATCCTTATTCCCGGTCTCTCCTGATATTATACCTTCAATTTCTTCAAAATTTCCGGAATATCCAGAAAAGTCCTGGCCGGGTGAGCGCCGGCCTCGGCCAGGGCCTCAAGTTTCTCTTTGGCCGTTCCCATCTTCCCCTCGACAATCGCCCCGGCATGTCCCATCCGTTTGCCCGGAGGCGCAAAAATACCGCCGATCATGGCTATCACCGGCGTCTCCATTTTCGTAATCGTATCGCAGGCACGTTCCTCATACACCCCGCCGATTTCACCGGTCATAACTACCGCTCTGGTTTTCTCATCCTGCTCGAACATCCAGAGTATCTCGTCGAAAGTCGATCCCAGAATCGGGTCACCGCCCAAACCGACACAGGTTGTCTCGCCATAACCGGTCCGGGTCAGAGTATCGGCGATATAATATGTAATTGATCCCGACCGGCTGACCGTTCCGACTCGCCCCGGGGTAAAGGCGATATCCGGCATAATACCCAGATTGGCTTCGCCGGGAGTGATAATACCGGCCGTGTTGCCGCCCAGGACGGTACATCCGTGAGCGACCGCCTCCTTGCGAACCAGGAGCATATCATGAATGGGAATATGTTCTGGGATAACAACCACAAATTTCAATCCGGCCCGAATCGCTTCGATCGCCGCCTCTTTGACAAATGGGGCCGGGAGAAAGATAACCGAGGTGTCGGCTCCGGTTTCTTTGACACATTCGGCCACCGTATCGAAAACCGGTTTCCCTTCGACTATCTGCCCGCCCTTACCGGGTGAAGTCCCGCCGACAATAACCGTGCCGTATTCGATCATGCGCCGGGTATGAAACGATCCGGCTCCGCCGGTGATACCCTGAACCATAACCTTTGAATGTTTATCGACCAGAATCGCCATCACCACCCTCCTTCCGCCTCGCGGGCCAGTTCCACCGCCCGCTTTGAAATCTCCTCAATCGGTGTCTCGATACCGTGAAATTCGAATTTCCGGAACAACTCCGGATTTTGCTTCTTGGCCTCATCGAAAAGACGCACCCCTTCCTGCCACATATTCCCGGTCATCCGGCAAACCATCGGTTTGGAAAGTCCGTGGTCTTTGAGAAACATGATTACCCCTTTGGCGAAATCATCGCAACGTGAGATACCGCCGAATCTCGCCCCGAAAATAGCCTTAACCTCGGGATTTTCATCGAGCAGAACCAGCATCCGGGCCAGCCGTTCCGGAGTTGGTCCGCCGCCGGAATCCATGAAATTGGCCGGCTTGCCACCATAATAATGAATAAAATCGTTACCCATGATACCGAATCCGGCCCCCCCGGGAAACATGCCGATATTGCCGTCCAGATCAAGATACGGTATCCCCCACTCGGTGGCTTTCTGCTCGCGCGGCGTCATTTCCCCTTCCTCGTGCCTTTTTTCGATCCCCATTTCCGCCAGTTCCGGATGACGGAAAACGGCATCATCATCAAGTGACACCCGGCTGTCGGCGGCAATCAATTTACCATCCGTGGTAACGACCAGTGGATTGATTTCGGCCAGTTTGGCATCATACTTTTTGAACAATTTAAACAGGCCGGAAATTATGGCCGATCCGGTCTTAATCAGCTCGGAATCCAGGCCGATCCCCTTGGCGATGGTTATGGCCTCGAATCCATACATCTCCTGATCAATATCAAACGACCGGCGATATATCTTCTCCGGCGTTTTGGCCGCCGTTTCCTCAATATCAACGCCGCCTTCCGAGGAAGCGATCACAACCAGCTTATAATTAACCCGATCGATAGTCACCCCGATATACAGCTCCCGGGCGATATTCAGTTTTGGTTCCACCAGGATTTTTTCGACCGGAAAACCATTGATTTTAAGACGGAATAACTCCCCCGCAACAATTTCGGCGGCCTGGGGGCTATCAACCACTTTTATTCCACCTGCTTTACCGCGCCCGCCGGTCAAAACCTGCGACTTCAACACCACCGGCAGACCGATTTCCGTAGCTATTTTCTTCGCTTCGTCCGTATTCAGAGCTATTTCCCCGGCCGGGATGGGGATTTTAAATCTGGCAAAAAGCTCTTTGCCCTCATGTTCATAAAGTCTCATTCCTTGACACCTTTAATCGGAGTAAAATTTCAACGCCGTTTCTTATGATTCGGCAATTTAATAGTTTGCTTGATAATGTCAATGTCTTAGGAATGGAAGTCGGGTAAATTGAAATCAGAGTGTTATTTTTTTAAGAAAAATACATAAAAAAATGTTAAAAAAACCGGATAGAATATTGTCAGCCGGGATTATTTTGATTATATTGAAATATTAAGCCGGTTTTTATTGTGAAATAATTCACGATTTTCGGTTTAAAACAAGGCGTGGGAATACACTAAATGTTTGTCTGCTTTTTAGTTAATATAAAGAAAAATATACCCTTTTGTAAATTTTTCAGCGATCAACCTTTCTAAAATGAGGTCTTGATGCCACTTTTCATATCCAAACGCGACACCGACGATAAGTTGCGGCGGAAAGTTATGGAAATCAGCGGCCAGAATTTTCAAACATGTTTCCAGTGCGGAACCTGCTCCGGATCATGTCCCATGGCCGACCATATTACCGTTATTCCGCGAAAAATCATGGCTCTTCTGCAACTGGGGAATAAAAAGGCTCTCGAGGAGGCCAATACCCCATGGATCTGCGCTTCATGTCATACCTGCATGGTTCGTTGCCCGCGCGGAATTGATATTCCCCGGGTCATGGAGGCACTGCGTCTGCTAAAACTCCGTCGGAATATCGATCACGTGGAACTGAAAAAGATTAAACCCGAAGAAGTCTCCGACCTGCCCCAGATCGCTATGGTTTCCGGCTTCCGCAAGATGACATCGTGAGGTGAACCCATGAAATTGAGCTATTATCCCGGATGTACTCTAAAAACCAAGGCCAAAAATCTGGAACTCTCCGCCCTGGCCGCTCTCAAAGCGCTGGGGATCGAGGTCGATGAGCTGGAACGATGGAACTGCTGCGGGGCGGTTTATTCGCTGGCCGATGATGATCTAATTCACCTGGTGGCGCCCGTCCGTGATCTGATCCGTGTCAAAGAAAGCGGTCACGACACTGTTATGACACTGTGTTCAATGTGCTTCAATACCCTGGCCCGCGCCAATGAGTTGATGAAACACGATGAGGAAAAACGATTCACCATCAATACTTTCATGGATGAGGAACCCGATTATGCCGGGGAAGTGAAAGTCGTGCATTTTCTTGATTTCATCCGTGACGATTATGGTTTCGATAAATTAAAGGAAAAAGTAATCAATCCCCTGACCGGCTTGAAAGTCGCACCGTACTACGGATGTACCCTTTTACGACCAAGGGAAGTGGCTATCGACAAACCCGATAATCCGTCAGTCCTGCATCGATTTCTTGAGGCCCTCGGAGCCACGGTGGTTGATTTCCCGTCATCGACTACCTGTTGCGGAACTTATCAGGTCCTGGGCGCACCCGAGGCCTCGCTCCGGGTTTCACATGAGATTCTCGGCGATGCCGTCCGGCATGGCACCGAAGCCCTGGCCCTGACCTGTCCCCTGTGCGACTACAACCTGGGCCGTCGGCAGGATAAGATGCTGGAGAAGTACGACGATGCCGGCGAGGTGCCGGTTTACTATTTCACCCAGTTAATGGCCATTGCCCTTGGCGTTGATCCAGGTATTTCGCATTTTGAACTAAACCGGAAAAGCGCCCTGGAACTTCTGAAAGCTCGTAATTTAATCAAGGCTTCGGCATGACAATGATAAAAAAACAATATGTTGCAGTATAGATGAGGTGACAATGAGCGATACAATGAAAGAAAAAGTGGCGGCCGTGGAAGCCAAAATGATTCCCATCTATATCATGGGAAAAAAATACGATGTGCCCGAGTCGCTGACGATTATGAAAGCGATGGAGTATGCCGGGTATAAGTATATCCGGGGATGCGGCTGTCGCGGCGGCGTCTGCGGCGCCTGCAGTACGGTTTACCGTAGACCCAATGATTATAAAATATACACCGGGCTCGCCTGCCAGACAGTGGTCGAACCGGAGATGTACCTGACCCAGTTGCCGTTTTACCCGGCCCTGCGGGCCACCTATGATTTCGCCGAATTGACCGGGGAACCGGAACAGATTTTCGAGCTCTATCCCGAGCTGTTCCGATGCGTGGCCTGCAATGCCTGCACCAAGGTCTGCCCGATGGATGTCGAAGTGATGGACTATATCGCCGCTCTCAAGCGTGGAGATATCAAGGCGGCCGCCCAGATTTCGTTCGATTGCATCCAGTGTGGATTGTGCGCCAGCCGGTGTATGGGTGAATTGCCCCAGTATCATATCGCCCAGCTGGCCCGCCGCCTGAACGGCGCCTATCTGACTCCCCGGGCCGAACACCTGAAAACCATGGTGGCCAATATCGAGGCCGGACGTTATACCGAATGTCTCGGCAAACTCAAGGCGTCCGATGAGGAAAATCTGAAAAAGCTGTACACCGCGCGTGAAATGGAACCGGCGTCGGCGGGAGAAGACTGGACCCCCAAAGAAAATACCTGTTTGTAAATCGGGGATTTGTTAACTGCAAATGAGAATAAAACGAGGTTTGAATATATGCCGTATCCACAGGAATTAAAAGAACTCATCAAAATCGTCGAGAGCACCCGGGCGGAACGGGTCGAACGGAAAAAGAAAAACGAGGAAGTCCCGTTTCTTTCCCTTGACGAACGCAAGGAAATGCTCAATAACCACCCCGATTTCAAAGAAGAGGGCCGTCGGCCGCTCAAGGTCGGTCCCTCCAAAAACTATCGTATCGCTCATGAAATGTGTAATCTCCTTGAGGCTCGTAGCCGAGTCAATCCCGATGACATAGACCTGTCTAAAATCGATTATGAAACCGATGTCCTGGTGATCGGCGGAGGCGGAGCCGGAACGGCCGCCGCTCTTCTGGCCCAGGAACAGGGAGCCAAAGTCATTATCGCCACCAAGCTCCGTCACGGCGACGCCAACACCATGATGGCCGAGGGCGGAATCCAGGCCGCCACCAAGGGCCATAAGGATTCTCCTTATTATCACTATCTCGATGTCATGGGCGGCGGACATTTTAACAATGTCCCGGAATTGGTTGAAAAACTTGTTACCGAAGCCCCTGACGTGATCAAATGGCTTGAGAGTCTCGGGTGCAATTTCTCCAAGTTCCCCGATGGGACGCTTCATACCATTCACGGCGGCGGAACCAGCCGCAAAAGAATGCACTATGCGGCCGACATCACCGGGGCCGAGATGATGCGCACTATTCGCGATGAGGCCCGTAACCGGATAGCCGATATCAAAGTCATTGAATTCTCTCCGGCCGTGGAACTGCTCCTCAATGAAAAAGGCCACTGCGCCGGGGCCGTTCTGTATAACATGGAAACCGAGGAATATTTTATCATTAAGGCCAAATCCGTCGTCATGGCCACCGGCGGTTCCGGCCGCCTGCATATTCAGGGTTTTATGACCACCAACCACTATGGCGCGACTGCCGATGGTATCGTCATGGGTTACCGGGCCGGTGTTCCCGTCTGTTTCCTTCATACCGTCCAGTACCACCCGACGGGAATCGTTTTCCCGGAACAGGCCGAAGGTATCCTGATTACCGAGAAATTCCGCGGATCCGGCGCCAATTTGGTCAATATCGATGGACAGCAGTTTGTTAATGAACGCGAGCCGCGCGATGTCGAGGCCGCTTCCATTATTAAGGAATGTATCGGCAGAGGCAAAGGCATCCCGACGCCGACGGGCAAGATGGGTATCTGGCTTGATTCCCCGATGATTGACATGCTTTCCGGTGAGGGCACTGTCGAGCGCGAATTCCCCGGAAAATTCATTCTTTATAAACGGTTCGGTATCGATATCTCCAAAGATCCGATGTTGATCTATCCCACCCTGCACTACCAGAATGGCGGCCTTGAATTTAAAAATACCGGTGAGACAAAAGTCCCGGGATTATACGTGGCCGGCGAGGTCGGCGGCGGGATTCATGGCGAAAACCGGCTGATGGGTAATTCCCTTCTCGATATTATGGTTTTCGGCCGTATTGCCGGCAAAAGTGCCACTATTTATGCCAGGGAAAAAGCCAATGGCAGTAAATTGTCTCTGGAACATGTGGTCAGGTACAATAAGGAAGTCGCCGAAGCCGGAATCGAACCGGAAAAAGTGGCTCCGATGCTTCTTCCTGATTACACCAGCAGTAGCACCAAGGCCCGTCAATACACCACCAGGTATCTGGGCACGATGCGAACATTTAAGTAGAATAATCGGATACTTGACCTAAACCAAAACCGCCGGACTTTAATCAGCCCGACGGTTTTTTATTGAATAAATATATTATGCTCCTATTGACAATTTCATATCAGCAATTTAAATAGCAACCAATCCGGTTGATTTCAATGATTCTGGATATCGTGGCATTTTCAATATAGGTGCATCATGAATAATAAAATACCTCGGAATCTCCTGTCCGACATGGATAAGGAATGCATGAAGTCGATTGTCGCATCCATCAAACGAACCAGGGCTTTATTGCTCACCATCTCTCTAATATCGGTCTGGATAATAGCCTGCGAATTGTCCGGACTCATAAAGTGGCAATTTCTGAGGACACCTTTCAGTCATCATGTTGTTCAGGCCGGGCTGAATCAGATGAATTTAATAAAGCTGAATAAAGATGCGGATTCCATCAGGTATGACTATTTTGACTCATCTGATCAACGTATGGGAGCTTATATTAAATACCAGGTGGATTCGGAACAAATTGTGTTGCCCGTTAATCCTTCATATGAAAATATTATTTATTGGTGCCAGAAATACTACCCGCTGATACTCAAACAATGGAAAGATTCCACCTTTTATGATTCCGTCTCAGGCCATCAGGTTAAATATACCGACCTTGCCAACATCGTTCTTGAAAGAGGACAAATATCCAACACCAAATTACCCGAGGACGTCATAAGAATTCCTCAAACCACTGTTCCCGTAATCGGCCTCAGTGTGAGTCAGGATGACATTGAAATCGTTGGCTCAACCATTCTGTTAGTCGCCATGATATGGTTGACGCTGAATCTCAAACAAATAAAGCAGAATACCAGCAGCTTATTAATAAATTACCCAGGCTATTCTGCAAAGAGACGATTTTTCGAAGATTGGATACCAATGCAGTTCATCTTTATACGATCAAGGCGTTCAGTAAGTCCCATGGCATTCTTGATGTTTTTCGTCCCCTTCGCTGCGATTCTTTTCAATCTCTTTGAGGATATAACTTCGATGATCTGGTATGGCAAAGCCTATTGCATGATTACCGGAACAAAGAGCTGGGCTCCGGCAATGTTTTTTTTCGATCAAAAAGTTTGGTCAAATGATGTGGTCGGATTATTATTCCTAAGATGGGGCATTCTGATCATCGCCCTTTTCTTCCTCCAGTTACTTGCCCGTCACTCCGGACTTTCCATGATGGAAATCAGCCGTGAACTTTTCCATAATAACGGTAACCCGGGAATTGAGTCACGGGAGAGATCATTTCAGTACTGGCTGATGATTGCAATATCCGTGATTATATCTTTAATAATGGGCATGTGGTGTTTAAGCAGATATTGTTCAATTGAAAGGTCTATTGAATTGTACGGTTGGACATATGCTCCCAACACCTTATGGTCCTTGATATTTCTGGTAGTTGTTTCATGTATAATTTATATCGCCATAAAATTAATCTGGAAAAAACTTGAAGGACTATATTCTTTCGAGAGTAATAAGAACCAGGGCCGCCAATATTGATAGCGAATTTGATCTTGAGGTAATACTATGTAAAAAAGCGGGCCTCCGCCCGCTTTTTTAATCCAGTAATCTATACACAATTCAATCGCTTCCCGTCTTTTTCAACCGCCCCAGGAACTTCGCCTTGATCGCCTTCATTTTCAGCTTCCCGATCGCCCCCGTCGGATCGAGATCCTTGGGACAAACCTGCTGGCAGTTGAAAATGGTATGGCACCGGAACACCCCGTAATCGGTCGCCAGATAGGCCAGCCGTTCGTTGGTGGCCGTATCGCGGGAATCATCCACCCACCGCAAGGCTTTTAACAGCGCTTGCGGCCCAAGATATTTCTGGTCGGTCGCCAATACCGGGCAGGACCCGTAACAAGCCGCACAGAAAATACAATCAACCAGGTGATCCAGCTTGAGACGATCTTTCGGCGATTGCAGATATTCCTTCTCCGGCGGGTTGCCGTCATCGATAAGATACGGCTTGATAGCCTCGAATTGCTTAAAAAACGGGGTCAGGTCAACCACCAGGTCGCGGATTATTTTCATGTGCGACAGCGGTCGCACTGTCACAATCTCCCCCATCGCCGCCACCTGCGTTTCGCAGGCCAGGCGGTACTGCCCGTTGATATGCATGGCGCATGATCCGCAGACACCCTGCCGGCACGAAGAACGGAAAGCCAGGGTCGGATCCAGATTCTCGAGGATATAGTAAAGCCCCTCGAGGACCGTCATCGAACTGGTATCGGGCATTTGGTATTCCTGAAAATGCGCCATATCCTCTGTGTCGGGATTGTATCGAAAAACCTTGAAAATCGCCATATCAATATTTCCTTTCCTCGGGTTCGTACTTACCCATGGTCACGGGCTTATACGATATTTCCGGCTCACCCTCCCGATAAACAAACATGGAGTGTTTCAGCCATTGATCGTCAAGGCGTTTGTTGAAATCGCGCCGGAAATGAGAGCCGCGCGATTCGGTCCGGTTGAGCGCCCCGACCGCAATGGTCAGGGCCGTATCCAGATTCCCGGCAATCTCGGACACCCACAGAAAATCATAATTGAATTTACCGGTTTCGGGAATAGCCCGGATTTTCTTCATCCGTTCCCGGAGAATATTAATTTCGCTGACCGCCTTGGCCATATCGGTCTTGTTGCGGAAAATCCCGATCTTATCCATCATGATCCGGGCCAGTTCATCCTTGATAGTATAGGGATTCTCCCGGCCGGAAGCACTGCGAAGCTGCTTGTACCGATCGGCTTCCTCTCTTTTGGCCCGGTCCAGCGTTTCCTCATCCTCGGTTTTCGACATTTCCTTAACCCGTCCGGCGGCATGGTAACCGGCCCGGGCCCCGAAAACAATCGTCTCCAGAAGCGAATTTCCGCCCAGACGATTGGCACCATGGACCGAAACACAGGCACATTCTCCGGCGGCATAGAAACCGTCACAAACTGTCACCCCGTCTTTATCGCAGTCCACTCCGCCCATGGTGTAATGCATGGCCGGATGCACCGGAATCGGCTCCTTGATAGGATCGACATTGCGGAAATTCATGGCGATTTCCCTGATACCCGGAAGCCGTTCCATGATTTTGGCCGCCCCCAGATGCCGCAGATCTAGATGCAAATAACGGTCCTCGAACCCTCGTCCCTCGTTGATTTCGGTTTGCATGGAACGGGCCACGATATCCCGCGGCGCCAGTTCCATCACTTTCTCGGAAACGTAGTTTTTCATGAAGCGTTCGCCGACATTGTTGAGCAGGTAGCCGCCCTCTCCCCGACATCCCTCGGTCATCAGGATCGAGGAACCGTCCAGTCCGGTTGGATGGAATTGAATGAATTCCATATCTTTTAAAGGTATTCCGGCCCAGTACGGTATGGCCACTCCGAGTCCCGTCGAGGCATGAGCGTTGGTGGTGTTGACCGAATAAACCCGCCCCGAACCGCCGGTCGCCCAGATAACGGCATTGGCTCCGATAGTTTCGAATTCGCCGCTGTGGAGATTCATCGCCACCACCCCGGCACAATGACCGTCTCGAATCGCCAGTTTGGTGACAAAACGTTCGTACAAAACCGTTATCCCGCGTTTGACCCCCTGTTCGTAGAGGGTATGCAATAAGTACAACCCGGTTCGATCGGCCCCGTAACAGGTGCGGGGAAATCCCGCCCCCCCGAACGGCCGTTGGGCGATTTTGCCGTTTTCGTATCTGGAAAAAGGACAACCCCAGTGTTCCATCTCGATGATAATCCCCGGGGCGTCCGAGGTCATTATCTGAACCGCGTCCTGATCGGCCAGAAAGTCCGAACCCTTGATCGTGTCATAGGCATGACGGTCGGGAGTGTCATCATGACCGTCCGGGTGATTCCCCAGAGCGGCGTTGATTCCCCCCTGGGCGGCACCCGAATGCGACCGCACCGGATGAATTTTCGAAATTACCGCCACCTTGGCAATACCGGCATCATGCGCCGCTACCGCCGCCCTCAGTCCGGTCAGTCCGCCGCCGACGACAATAATATCATAAAACATATCAGTTTCCTCCCGCCATGTAACTGCCCGGACTGAATTTCGGCCACTGGAGAATGATGGCGATAACCATCAGAATAATAAAAAGAACCGCCGCCGCCCAGAAAAGGGCCTTGTGGGCACGGGTCCAGCCGAAAAAATCGGTCAGCGTTATTCTGAGACCGTTGAGCATATGGGCGAAAACCCCGGCCACCAGTAGCACTTCCAATACGGCAAAAAACGGATTCTGCACCTGACCCATCCGGGCTGAAAAGGCCTCCGGACTCGAAATCGCCGATGATAACACATAGGTATGCATGATCAGGTAAATGGCCAGGCCGATTCCGGAGAGACGATGCACCCAATATGTGAAATTACCGATATTCTTGTTCAAATTGATGTCGTTGACGACATCCTTCAATTTTGAATCTGATGTCATATCGTCACCCCTTAAAACAAATTAATCAGCGTCATTGCGCCGATTGCCGTTAATACCAACCCAACCACCCAGAAAATAGCCTTCAGGAAAATAGTCGCCCCGGGCGACAACCGGAAATCGGCCATTATCTGCCAGATTCCGTTCATGGCATGAAAAGCCACAAAGGGAACGAACAGCATATAGTACACCTTCCACCATACCGATGATGTCAGGTTTTCCTGTACCGAATGAAAATTGATAATTCCTTCGGCGGTAATATTATGGAATAGGTGATGCACGTTCAAGTGTGTTATCAGAAAGAACGCCAGCAAAATGCCGGAAATTCTTTGCAGAAACCAGGCCAGGGCGCTCTGGTTCGACACTTTTTCTGCCATTAAATCCTCCTTGGAAATACTGGTTCAATCATGTCTATGATTTCAAATTTAGATGATTAAATTGGCCCTTGTCAAGCAATATGTTGAATGACACCGGCGGTTCCCCGAATGATCGTCTCTGGCCGGCGTCGATTAACCTTAGATCGGCCCGATACGCCGGTTCCGTATTATTTTAATTCTATCCCTGAAAGTATAGAATTCCCGGTCCCCGCGCGGGATTTTAAAATTTATCAAAGTTCGGATGTATAACCATCCGAGGCCGCGGTAATATCGGCCTTCCCGGATAAATCGGCCACGAATTCCCTTATTCTCGATTCATCTTCATCGGCAATATGGGTCAGGATTGTTTTCCGGACCTTTTTCCCGGATATAAGTTCCGGAAGGACGGTCAGATCGATATGGGTCGTTTCAAGGATCAGCAAATCAAGATCATCGGGGGCGGGGTGGATATCATCCAGCGAGGCCAGGTCGGACGAATAATAAATTTTCTTACCATCCCCCTCGATCAGAAAAGAATAACATTGCATCCGGTTAGTATAACCGTAATCGGCAATCAGACGGGCGTTACCTTCCAGATGCCCATTGAGAAATGACCGCACTATTACCCGGCCGCCGGCCGGCCGATGTTCATCCTCGACCGCCAGTAAATTAGCCCGAAAAGGAAATTTTTCCTGAAACAGGTAACAGGCATCAAAAAACCTTCCCACCGGGATAACCGCCTCATCGGGAACAAATATATCAATTGACCTCTCCCGCCGGGTATGATACAATTTTTGCATCAACAACGGCAGATCGGAGCAGTGATCGGGATGCATATGCGAGATAAAGATCGCCGCCAGCCGGGTGGGGTCGAAACCGGCCCGAAGAAAAGCCGACGCGACACCTCCGCCGCAATCGAACAGGATCAGATCGCCATTGAGGTCGAGAACATGCCCGGAGCTGTTTCGTTCCCCCGACGGAATTCCCGACGCCGACCCCAGCACTGTCCATTTTATCATTCTGACCTTCCCCCCCTTAAAGTTTTCGTCTCTCTATTCCTCGATCTCGAAATCCAGCCGGGAGACAAACACCAGCGCCTTTTTCTCCGGATTGAAATTCTCGGATTTAAGCCATTCCATAAATGTATCCAGT
Organism: Candidatus Zixiibacteriota bacterium; assembly: GCA_016933955.1. Lineage (NCBI taxonomy): Bacteria > Pseudomonadati > Candidatus Zixiibacteriota > Candidatus Zixiibacteriota bacterium. The sequence goes on along the minus strand of JAFGTT010000010.1, from coordinate 53,442 downwards.
GAAATCGCTCGACCCTTAAGATCCGCAAAAGAACATTCGTTAATTAACCTGAGATATTTTTTATTATTGGTAATAAAATAATCACAACCGTTAAGATAAACAATCTGTTCCAGATCGATATACTCCCGGTCATCCGGCGCGGCACCCTCAAGCAGATTCAGGTTGTAACAAATTTGCACATCAGCCAGATAAAACAATGAAATCAACCGTTGCACCATGTATTGAAAATCCGGGTAATTGTTCATGACTCCCTTGAGTTTAAACCGCAATTGAAGTTTATCGAAAATAAACCGGCGGAAATCATTGACGAGATCGCTGTTGCCTGCAAAAGTCTGCCGCAGTCCGGACGGATTGGCGAATCCCGCCGCATGGGCTCGCACCGCCTCGCCGAAATTGGTGATATACTTGTACGCCTTGTCCCGGTAATCTTTGACCTTGGCCAGGTTGTCGGCCATTTCCTCAGGCCCTTTACCCTGGAAAAAATCGTTGATTAACTCGAACCAGAATAAACTACCGTCCCGAAGAGAATCATCCGGCAAAGCATCCGACATCCGCCAGACATAAAGCTCCACCGGCAACAGCACGTTTTCATCCTTGATAGCCAGGGTGCTGTTGATAAATCCTTGGATTTTACGGTACGATTCCTCATTCTCGGAAGTTCCCAGTTGCTCGAAAAAGGGAAACAGGTTGAGATTCAGATTCAACCTCTCGCGCGCATTCAATTCCTCGATCCGATGCAGGCTATTTTCATAATCAGGATGATTACAGAAATCTTTGAGTGTCGGGATATCCATAAAAGTTTCCATCGTCATAATCATATCCTCTCCGGCCCGGTTATCATCTATATGAAACTGGCGCCGTTTATTTCACTTTTTCAATTTCAATCCGGCGATTATTTTGACGGCCTTAAGACATTGCTCGCGATTGACATCCAGATGGGTCACAAAACGCAGCCTGGTTTTGCCGAAGGACACTGCCAGAACTCCCTGTTCCCTCATTATTTTTAAGGCCTCCATCGAGGTCAAACCGGTTTTGGGGATGTCCGCCAGAATAATATTGGTCTGCACCCGTTTCAAATCGATATCGAAACCATCAATTCGGCTCAACCCCTCGGCCAGCAAACGCGCGTTCTCATGATCCTCGGCCAGCCTGGGAATATTATGCTCGACCGCATAAAGCCCGGCCGCGGCAACAATCCCGGCCTGGCGCATCCCGCCCCCGAACAGCTTGCGAGTCCGTAATGCCCGCTTGATAAAATCATGATTACCCAGAATAACTGACCCGATCGGCGCCCCAAGTCCTTTTGAAAGACAAACTGAAACCGAATCGAACGGTGCCACCCAATCGGCCAGGGGAATCCCCGTTGCCACATGAGCGTTCCAGATTCGCGCCCCGTCGAGATGCATGATCAGGTTATGTCGATCCGCCACCCTTCTGATCCGATGGATTTCCTCCAGCGGAAAAATGGTTCCCCCGTGGCGATTATGGGTATTCTCAACCTCTACAATTTTGGTGATCGGACTGTGGATGGTAATATCACGCACCCGGCTTTCGATTTGCTCGGCCGTGAAAGCCCCGTATTCGGTGTCGATCATATTAACCAAAAGCGAGGAATGGATCGCCGGACCGGCCGTCTCATAATTGACAATATGACAATCCCGTTCGCAAAGAATTTCCCAGCCCGGCTCCGATATGGTTTTCAAAGCCACCTGGTTGCCCATCGTTCCGGAAGGTACATAAAGGGCCGCCTCTTTGCCGAAAAGCTCGGCGACCGTTTTTTCCAGACGCAAAACAGTCGGGTCATCACGGAAAACATCATCGCCCACCTCGGCCTCGGCAATAGCCTTCCGCATGGCCGGCGACGGTTTGGTGATAGTATCGGATCTTAGGTCAATATATTCCATCTGCCGAATATAACCACTCAAACCGATTCTGACCAGAGGAATTTTGCTTTTGGATATAATTGACAACAGCACCATTATATGGTATATATGACCACATCATTTTCAAAAACCGGAGGATATGATATGAATTTACTTTCAGGAAATAATCTGCGCCGATGCCTTTTTTGCATAGCGGCCATGTTAATATTGACTTCGTCTTTTGCATTCTCGCAGTCATTCCCTAAAAAAATCTACCTGGGATTGACCCTGCCCTACAATACCGTCGGTGGCGATTTTGATGGAAGCCTTTCTCTTTATAACAGCGGCCTTCAGGAAGGCTTTTATATCCCTGATGCCGATGGGGCAATCGGATTCGGTGCCGTTGCCGGATATGAAAAATATTTCAACGGAAAATTAGGTTTCGGCGCTGAACTTGCCTTTGAACGGACATCACATGATGTAACGCAAAGCACCTGGACCAGCACTGCTACTCTGATTATCTTCAGTGGCAATCTTAAAGCATTTTATGATGCTTCTCCGGTAGAACCATATTTATTATTCGGCATCTCCGTCCCCCGTTTCACAGCCAAGAACGGCTCCGTCTCAGGAACCTATCAAAGCGTCTTTGAAGACGCCCGATTCACGGGAGTCGGAATCAACCTTGGCGCCGGAATTAATCTTTATGTCATGCCGAAGTTGAATCTCAATGCCGGTATTACCTATCGATACATTAATTACAGCCGGGCCAGGGGCATTGGAGATTGGGCTGAAATTCCTAACGGTTTAAAAGGATCGGGGATAAATATTACCGGGGGATTAATTTACAGCATTCCCCTCGACTGATAATATTTAACTGCTAAAAAAATAATTTCAATAGAAGAAACATGGCCAGCCCGCTGACCAGCGGGACAGTGATATTATCATCGATTTCAAATGATACCGCCTCGGTAACGGTTGCCACCACGGCTCCTATCAGTGTAACTGTCAATGGCAAACCGGGCGTTATCAGAGCTACGATTAAAGCCGCCGCCAGGAAACTCAGCGAGCCCTCGAACGATTTGTTTTTGAACCGGCGTTTACCCCAGCGGCTTCCGATCAGGGCCGAGGGAGGATCGCCGGCGATGATGAAGGCCAGCGAGGCTACCGCGATCGGTTTGGAGAATATGGCGATCACCAGACAGGCGGTCACAAGAATATAAGTGGCCCCTGTGAAATCCCCGCCGGTTTCGGTCCGGCGCAACATCGGCCGAATCAGCCAGCCGATCCGATCCCACAATTCCCATCCCCGCAATCGACTAATATCAATCATGATCATAAGCAGGGTAATGGGGATCATGATTATCAGGCCTTCCGATCGGCTCAGGCCGAGAACATAATAGCCAACCGGAATGGTGAAAGCGCCCAGGTGAGTCAGCTTTCGGAGGAGTTCCCCCTTGAAAGAAATATTCTTTGAAGCCTGATTTTGCACCATCTAAAACGCACTAACGGCGGTCTTTGGACGCCATGGTGATTCGTTTAATGGGCTCAAGATTGTATTTTATCCGGTGTTTATCCATCAAGGAGCGTTCCCAGTCGGCCCGGAGTTCCGCCTGATGAATCTTTTTCAGGGCATCCACAATAGAAGCCCGAACCTGTTCCAGGGTCATATTGTACCGTCGATCGACCACCTTGATAATATGATAACCCCATTCGGTTTTGACCGGATGGGTGATATGCTTGGGTGAGGTCATAAGAGCCGCCCGGTAAAAAGCCTCCGGCATTTCCCCTTCCCCGATCCAGCCCAGATCCGCCGCGGCCACCCGAATTTCTTCCGCCCCAGGATAATTTTCCTTGGCCAGATCGAGAAAATCTACACCCGAAAGCGCCTGGTCGCGGAGGAATTCTCCGTACAGGGAATCCTGGACTATTATATGTTGCACATAAACCGGCTTATCAAAAACATATTTATTTATATTACGCTGGTAATAATCCTCAATCAGGCTGTCCGATGGTGTCCAATCATAGTCATGGCTGGCTTTTTCCACCATATCCTTGGCATATTTATGGTACAGATCATCATGCTGTTTTTTGGCATCGGGCCGCTCCAGCATACCCAGATCGTTACCCGCCAGTATCAGCAGGTTGGTCCGCGCCTTAAAAGCAATACCATCATGGATCCGATCCAGCGTCAGGGTATCATATCCGTTCCCGGCTTTGTACTGATGAAGATAATCCGGCAACTTATAAAATAATATGGTATCGATATGATTGATAATGGCGGCCCATTCCGAATCCGGAACGGCATACAGGTTGGGATTCGACAGAGCCGAATCGTTATAGACAATATCGGCGGCGGCTATAATGGAATCCATGAATCCGACACTGCGCGTCCGGGCCAGCTCCAGACGCAGCATCTGACGAGCCTGCTCGTAGAATTCCGGCGTCAGAGGAGCCTGCCCGGAATCGACATGATCGATTACCTCCAGGATATTCCAGCCATCGGGTGTCTTGAATGGCTCGGAAACAGTCCCCGGGGCCTGCGAAAAGGCATGATCCTCGAACTCCTTGCGGTATGTATTCCGGAAAAAGTATCCCAGTTCCCCGCCTTTCTTACCGGTTTCGCGATTCATCGAATAATCATAAGCCAACTGCCCCAGATCGGCCCCGGAGTCAACCTGGGCCCGAAGAACATAAATACTGTCGCGGGCCATGGAATCCAACTGGGGATCTGTGTATCCTTTATATTCCAGGGAATCAGCTCCGCGCTTCAAACCATCGGCGGAAATAACCAGTGCGCGCGCCCTGACCTGTTCCCGGTAACTGAAAGTCTCCGGCCGGCTTCGGAAAAAGCTGTCCACCTCGGCCGAATCGACCTGAATGGAATCAATAACCAGTTTCTCGTAAAGATACTTAACATAAAAATCCTCGAACCGAACCCGGTAAGTTCGGTAAAGAGGCAGGTCTTTCTTAAGATCAACCTTGAAAGCCTCGAGGGATATTATCGAATCAAGGACAATTTCCCGCAGGGTATCGAAAAATACACTGGAATCAACCACCCCGCCTTTTTCAAGTAAATCACTATTGGCCAATCGCAAATAAAGATCGGTGGCCATCACTTTCGACTGACCGTCATCAATAACAACCACCGGAAAATTATTGGCGAGAATATCGTCACGGGTCAGCGATTCGGTTTTACATCCTGCTATAACAGCCGCGGTAACCAGGATTGCTATAATCAATAAAAGACACTTCTTCATGATACAATTCCGTCTTTCTAAACGTTTAATTACAGAAAATACGAAATTTATACAATTCGCTGCGAAAATCAAGCCCAAATATATTCCGGGCGAGTCTATTTCAGGAATGGGATGAAATTGTCATCGGGCGGGATTCTGATTTTTGCGGAAAACCCGACATCTGGTTGAATTGCAGCCTGAAAACCGTACCGGCGGGGGAGCCCGGGTAACAGGAAATCTCGGCTCCGAGATTTCCGGCCAGGCGCTGGACAATTGCCAATCCCAACCCGGTTCCGTAGTTTTTGGTGGAGTAGAAAGGATCGAAGATCCGGGTCCGGATGGAAGCATCGATTCCGGGACCATCATCACTAACTTCGATAATAATTCCCCCCGGATCATCGGGAATAATATCAATGACAATATGGCCGGTTTTATCACCAACGGCCTCACAGCCGTTGACCGCCAGATTGATTAGAATTTGCATGATCTGGTCATCGTCACCGAAAATATAAATGAACGATTCCTCGGCCTTCATTTTGAGATCGATTCCTTTATGATACGAAGGATGGTGCTTGACGACCTCGATGACATCGCTCACCAAACGGCACAACTCGACTTTTTTAAAGGCCGATCGGCGTCCCCGGGCATAGAGTAAAAAATCGGACAGAATATTATTAAGGCGGCTTGATTCCCGGACAATTAAATCCATCAGTCTCTGGTTTTCATTGGCCAGTTTCAATTCCTCCCGAAGAACCTCGACCGACCCGGATATGGCCGCCAGCGGATTGCGGATTTCATGGGCTATGGCGGCCGACAATTCGCCCACCGCGGCCATCTTATCGGCGGCCCTGATTTTTTCCTCCAGCTTCTTTGTTTCTGTCAAATCCTGGAAGATGGCAATAACACCGCGAATAGCGCTATCATCGTCAATAAGAAGCGATGTCGAAATGCCCAGCGGAATATTTATCCCGGCCGGATTGGTTATGGATATTTCACTGCGGGGACTGCGTTTTTCGGAATTCAGAACCTCAAGCAGATTCTCAACCAGTTCCGGCATCCGGGTGCTGAAAATATCCCGTAAGTCGTTGCCTTTGATATCCTCCTCCCTGTACCCAAGGATTTCCTCCGCGGCGCGGTTAAAATAAATAATCCTGCCGTCCCGATCGATCGTAAAGAGACCGGAATTAAGATGTCTGAGAATATCATCCGTTTCCAGCCGGGCCTGCCTTAAAGCCTTGGATGTATCCTCCAGTTCACGGTCTTTCGACTTCAGACGTTCGACCAAATAGCCGGAGATAAAAGCCACCAGGAAAAAAGTCAGGATGTGAAGAAAAATATTATAAAAAGCGGCATCATCGGATGAAAAAATGGTCTGCAGGGCTTTGGTCGATGACCCGGGAGTCCCCCCGATAGTCAGACCGAACCAGACCACAAAAGAATATGAAATTGATACCAGTGAGGCTACCCCGAGAGTCCCGGCCAGATTGGTCACCAGGGCCGCCGATATGATGGTCAGGATGAACAGAGCCGAAAAAGCCGACGAAATATTTCCGGTAGTATAAATGATTCCCACTTCGATCACTATTTCGAGAACGATCTGGATCAGCGGAATGGCTTTCGAAAGAAATCGTAAATCGAACCATCTTTGGGCAATCAGCAGCATCGGGAGCATCAGGGTCAAAAGCGAATAGGCGAAAAAAGGAAAACTGAGTAAATTCGGATAGCGTAACCAGTATATTACAATCCCGGAGATGATTACATAAGTGGCCAGGCGCAGCGAAATCAGCCAGCCGGCTTTGATCGATATGGTCCTGCTGTTCATATTGAAAATAAAAGGGCGCCGCCGGGCGCCCTTATCCTGATTGACGTTATCTATATCTTGCCGATAATATCAAACATCGGGAGATACATGGCTACCAGCAAACCGCCGATGACAATACCCATGACGACAATAACCACCGGCTCGATGATTGACGTCAGGGCCGAAACCGCCGCATCGACCTCCTCATCATAAAACTCGGCGATTTTGGCCAGCATTTCATCCAGCCCGCCGGTTTTTTCACCGACCGAAATCATCTGGGTTACCATAGGTGGGAAAACGCCGGATTCCTTCAACGGGGCAGTGATGGTATCACCTTCGGCGATGGATAATACCGATTTTTTAATGGCCCTGGCAATAACCATGTTGCCGGCCGTTTTAGCCGTGATTTCCAGAGCATCAAGAATCGACACACCCGATGACAACAGTGTCCCCAGCGTTCGCGTGAACCGGGCAACTGAGGATTTCCTGACTAGGTCGCCGAAAACAGGCGCCCTCAACAGGAGCCCATCAAAGGTCAAACGCCCACCCGGGGTTCGAATCCAGTAGATGAAAACCCCTACCGCGACCATCAACCCAATCAGTATGAAAAGGAAGTTCCGCTGGAGAAAACCGCTTATGGAAAGAACGATCTGGGTCGGTTTGGGAAGTTCCGCCCCCAGACTGCCGAACATATTGGCAAAAACCGGCACAATGAAAACCAGCATGGCGATGGTGACGCCAACCGCCACAATACTGATGATGGTCGGATATATTAATGCTCCCTTGACCTTGCGGATCAGGGCATCGGCTTTTTCCCGATAAATGGCCAGACGGACAAGAATACTGTCAAGCGCGCCACCCACTTCTCCGGCCTCAACCATGTTGGTATAAAGCTGGTCAAACACCTTGCTGTGTCTTTTAAGAGCCTCCGAGAGCGTTTCCCCTCCCTGAACACCTTCCTTGACACTGGTTATAATCTTACACAGCTCTTTGTTCTCCATCTGGGAGGAGAGAATATCGAGACACTGCACCATTGGCAAACCGGCCCCGATCATGGTGGCGAATTGCCGGGTGAACCTGGAAATATCGACTTTTTTAATACCGGTCCCGAATTTAATCTTGAGTTCCGCCGGTTTTTTGCGGATACTTGATACCATTATTCGGTTACGGCGCAGAATTCGTTCCAGATCACCTCTATCCTTGGCATCCAGTTCACCCTGAACGACCGCACCGGCCAGTGTTTTTCCCTTGTATTCAAAGACGGGCATAAGCTATCCCTTTCCTGCATGCCTGATCAGGCCATCGCCGGCGATTTTGATCGCGACAGCATTTCATTCAATTCCTGGGTATTGGAACTGAAGCCCATGGCATCACCTATGGTTATTTTTCCAGTGTTGTACAACTCCGCCAGAGACTGATTCATGGTCTTCATGCCGTACTTCTGGCCGGATTGTATCATGCTGTATATCTGATGAACCTTATCGTCACGAACCAGGGCCCGGATAGCCGGAGTGCAAACCATAATTTCCATCGACAGACAGCGCCCTCCGCCAATCCTCGGAATAAGGCACTGCGATACGACCGCCTGCAAACTGAAGGAAAGGGAAATCCGAATCTGTTCCTGCTGGTTGGTCGGAAAGGCGTCGATTATCCGGTTGATCGATTCGGCCGTGGAGTTGGTATGTAGCGTGGCAAAAGCCAGGTGACCGGTCTCAGCGATATTAAGGGCCGATTCGATCGTTTCCAGATCGCGCATTTCACCGATCAGAACCACATCCGGGTCCTCGCGCAGAGCGTACTTCAGGGCCGATGAAAACGACTGGGTATCGCTGTAAACTTCGCGTTGATTGACGATCGAGGCCTGATGCCGATGCAGATATTCGATCGGATCCTCGACCGTAATAATATGGCAGGGTCGCTCCCGGTTGATCTTATCAATCACGGCCGCCAGCGTGGTGGACTTACCGGACCCGGTCGGACCCGTTACCAGGACCAGCCCCCGCGGCAGTTTGGCCATATCGGCGATTACCTTGGGCAATCCCAGTTCTTCGAAGGTCTTTATACGAAAAGGAATCTGTCTCAGGGCGACGGCCACATTCCCCCGTTGCATGAAAATATTACAGCGGAAACGGCTCATCTGTTCAATCCCGAATGATAGATCAAGCTCCGAGTTGGTTTCGAATTTTAATCGTTGCTTCTCATTCATCATCGAATAGGCCAGTTTCTTGGTATCTTCCGGCATGAGAAGATCATATGGCATTCGATTCAATTTGCCATCGACACGGACCACCGGCGGCGAACCGACGGTCAGATGAAGGTCGGAAGCATCCATTTTCACCATCTCTTCAAGAAGCTGTCGTAAGCCTACCATATTTTCTCCTGAGAAATAAATTCCTAATCAGTCCGGTCATCATAATAGTTATCGGAAAATACGGGCCAATCTTGAAAAGAATATTATGGTTTGAATTACTTAACCTGTTGAAATGTAAGGAATTTGAATTTTTGGGAAAATCGGGACGGCTTTTTTAAGAAGTGACCGCAAAAACCTCGTCGATAGAAATCAAGCCCTGTCGGAGCTTGTCCACCGCCGCCATCCGCAGAGTTAACATACCATCCTTGATGGCCTGCTCCCGGAGCTCGTTTTCCGAGGCGTTGGCCAGAATCATCCGTTCGACATCATGGGAAACATTCATCACTTCATATATGCCGGATCGACCCGAAAGGCCGGTATTGTTGCATTCACTGCATCCCTGACCGCGATAGGCAACCAGTCCCTTGAGCATCTCATCGGGAACATGAAGAGCCTGAAGCTGTTCCTCGGTCAGCTTTTGCTCCACCTTGCAGGCCTGGCAGATTTTCCGCGTCATTCGCTGAGCCATAATCAAACGCGTGGCCCCGGCCACAAGGTAGGCCGGGACTCCCATATCGACCAGACGCATGATTGATGACGGGGCATCATTGGTATGCAGAGTAGAGAAAACCAGATGTCCGGTCAGAGCGGCCCGGATGGCGATCTCGGCCGTCTCCCCGTCTCGAATCTCACCGACCATGATGACATCGGGGTCCTGCCGCAAAAAAGACCGAAGGGCCGCGGCGAAAGTCAATCCGATTTCGGACTTGACCAGAACCTGGTTGATTCCGTCGAAGTTAAATTCGACCGGGTCCTCAGCCGTCATGATATTGATATCGGTCGTATTGATCTGCTTCAAGGCCGAATACAGGGTGGTCGTTTTACCGGAACCGGTTGGTCCGGTTACAAGGATAATTCCGTAAGGCAGGTGAATGGCTTTGTCGAATCTTTTCAAAGCCGCCGTGGTAAATCCGAGTTTGGTCATATCGACCATGAGCGCCTTCGGATCAAGAATTCGCATAACCACCTTCTCGCCGAAAATGGTCGGTAAAACCGAGACTCGCAGGTCAACCGTACGTTCGCCGATTTTAATCTTGATTCGCCCGTCCTGCGGCAACCGCCGTTCGGAGATATCCAGATCAGCCATGACTTTCAGCCGGGAGATGATGGCCGCCCGATACTTGAACGGCAACGGGTCCTTTTCATGTAGATCCCCGTCAACCCTAAAACGAACCCGAATCCGCTTTTCATAGCATTCAAAATGAATATCGGAAGCTCCGGTCCGGATGGCGTCGGCGATAATGGAATCAACCAGCTTAACCAGCGGCTTGTCCTGGATGGCCGATTGTAAATCCGCCTCCGAAATTCCTTCCTCGGCCTCGATGACTTCCAGGTTGGTATCGTCCTCCAACCCTTTGATAATCACCGAAAGGGCATTCTCATCCTTGTAATAAACCTCGATAGACTTCTGGATGGCCTTTTCCGGCGAGATAACCGGCTGGATAGAACACCCGGTAATGAACTTGACGGCATCGAGAACATAAATGTTATTGGGATCGGATATGGCAACAATCAGGTTTTTGCCCAGCTTGGAAATGGCGATTACATTGAATTTACGGGCGATATCGACCGGGATGAGTTTGACGATTTCCGGATTAAGTTCAATATCGGAAAGCCGGAGCGTGCCCATATTGAGTTGCTTGCCGATAAATGTGGTATACTCATCCTCGGAAGCAATGGCGCCCACGGTCACCAACGCCTGCTCGAATTTCTGTTTTTTATCATTCACCAGGGCTAGGGCTCGATCCAGCTGTTCCTGCGAAATCTTGCCCGCCTTGACGAGTATGGCACCTAATTCATCAGACATTTGGAAAAACCCAACTCTCGGTGCAGAGACATCCTCCGGCAGAAAACATCATATGCCCGACTCAGATCTCAATCCTGGAATATGTCGTCCAGTTTCTCTCCGGCAGAAGCGGCAAAATCGTCGGCCAGCCCGCGGTTATCGGCCTGCCCCTTGGCTTTCAGGGACACGAAAATACGGGCCAGGTCAATGGCTGTCTCTTTGGCATACAGACGTACCATCCCGATGGTCGTGCGGTCATCGAATATTACCGCCAGAATCGAACGGTCCCCCACCAGCGACATGTGAATATGGTCTTTCTTGCCCTGGTGAAAAAGAACCGAGAATTCCGATTCGCCGACCAGTCTGGCGATTTCTTTGGTCGAGGCAAAGGAGCCGGCCAGCAGGGCCGCCAGAGCAGTAGTGTCGAGAGAATGCGTAAAACCTTGACGGGTAATTAAATGGCCGTCTTTGTCAACCAGAAGAGCGCACTTGGCCTCGGCCCCTTTCAACATCCGGGCCAGGATAGAATCTATCTTTTCTATCTCTTCTTCATAAATAATCAGGTTATCATCGTTCACGGACGGCTCCTCCTTATTGCTTTATTCCAAACAGCCGCTTAAAGAAACCGCGTTTCTTCTTGACCACCCGGTTGGAACGCGCCATCATCGGGGTCGGCAGCTTCTGGTCGTTTTCTGTATCATCGCCATCGGCGGTCTCACTTAAACCGCTCTTGAGCGTCGAAATATCTTCATCTTTTGAAGCCGGCTGGAAATCTGAAACAGTGATCCGTTTTCCCCGTCTTGGTATTCTGCCCGTCGATCCCGGGTACGGCCGATCCTGCCCCCAGTTTTCCTCTTCAATCGCGGCCTGCTCCGGGGAAGGTCCGGCCTCGCGATCCTCATGGGACTCCGCGGCCTGACGTGATTCCCGGACAATCGGAGCTTCATCTCCATGGAATTCATGTTCCGGGCGAGCGGCCTGTTCTTCCGCCTCACGGACACTCTCGGCCTGGTAAGCCGCCTGCCTAATCGGGGCGGTATCCGAGGCCGATCGCGGGGCTACTTCCGTTTTTGTCTCCGTATGCACCGCCGGCGGGGCCTGATCGGCGCCCCCTTCGGCTCGCGAGGCCGGGGCCGCGGCAACCGAGGGTTTGGACCTCGCCGAGTTCGACTGACTGGAACGGGCTTTATCAAGAACCAGTTTGATTATCATTTTCAGAGTATCGAAAACTCCTGTCCCGCTGACAGCCGCCGCCTCGAAATGCTTCCAGCCCAGCTCATTGAGTTTGGCTTCAAGTTCGGCGACCGGAAGAATGTTGGGTAAATCCCGTTTATTGTACTGAATGACAATCGGCAGGTCTTTGATATCATAACCATACTCGGCCAGATTCTCTTTCATATTATTGAGGGATTCAATATTTTCATCCATTTTATCCGGCTGGCTGTCGGCGACAAAGACCAAACCGTCGGTCCCGCGTAAAACCAGTTTCCGGGTGGCATTGTAATAGACCTGTCCCGGAACCGTGTACAGTTGAAACTTGGCCGCAAAACCGCTGATAGTCCCGATATTGATCGGCAAAAAATCAAAATAAAGGGTTCTATCAGCCTCGGTTGCCAGTGAAATCATCTTCCCTCTGGTATTTTGAGGGACCTTGTCGTGAATCATCTGCAGATTGGTCGTCTTGCCTGACAGCCCCGGACCGTAATAGACGATCTTACAGGTGACTTCCCTGGTTGCGTAATTAATAGCTACCATAATTCCCTTTTTGGCTAATTATTACTGCTTATCCTGGAAATGGCATTTTTAATTTCGAGCCGAATCAAACCGATATTAACATCCGATTCAGCCGTAACCACCAACAGGCCTATTCCGGCATCGGAGAAAAATAACTTTCCGGACCCGGCCTCAATAGTTACCTGGTTGAGAGGTCTCTGCTCCAGACGATCCATGGATTTCTGGATATTGCTGGTAATGGAAGCCGCCAGGGCCCCCACCGCTTCTTCCTCGAAAGAAGTATCAAGATCAGAAGCTATGACAATGCCGTCTTTACCGACAATCATCGATCCGGTTATGCCGCTGGTTTTATTAAGATCTTCAAGTATGTGATACATATTGCTCCCCCGTATTCGCCGGCAGCAGCCTGCCATAGCGTTCGGATGCGTATTTTTTTACAATTTCAGCCGCCTGCTTGATTCTGATATTGAGAAGCTCGTCTTCTTCATGATTCGAGAGAACCAGCAGGTTAAAGTTGACGGTCTTGACAATAACCAGTCGTCTTGACCCGAAAATCATATCGATATTTTCAATATTGTCCTGATCGCCTGCACGGTGCAACAGGGCGCTGTTGGCTTTCCGAAACAACAGCGAATATGGAGCCCAGATATCCGGGTCGATATCGCCGCGCTTGAAAGTCCCCAGGGTCAGCCCCTCGGAATCGACCACCGTCGCCAATACGACCGCATGATGCTCCCCGAGATATTTAACAGCCCGATCGAAACCATCCATATTCGACCCGAGAGAAATACCGGAGGGCCCGCCCTCGGAGATACTATCACTCCCGGTTCGAACCGGACGGCTTTCCGGACGCGAATGGAATGGCATGATTGATTCGACCTCCTCTATATCTTTTCTCGGCTGGACGGCGGTTGTGATCGGCCGCTCACGCCTGGCGGGGCGTCGTTCCACAACCGTCTGATCGACGATCAAAAGGAAAAACGGCCGCATGACAAATGGCGCCGCCATAACTTGCAGCAGGATGGCCGGCAAATAACGGGAAACACCGAGCGCCAGAGATACGGAAAAATTCATGTGGTACATAAAGGACAGGAAAATACCGAATACCGACCCGATCATGATTCGATACAAAAAAGTCAGGCCGGCTCCGGCAAAAAGTTGAATAAGGGTGACTTTCGGCCGGAATAGATAAAAGACCAGGCCGTAAAAAACAATTTCAAACATGGAGTACGTGAATGATCCCATGGCCAGGTCCATCCCGAACCGGGCCGGGAAATAAAACATCGGAACCATCACCAGTAAAGTCGAGAAAAGAAGGACTTTGAAATACTCTTTGTTATAAATCAACATGTTAACTTACCACCCATCAGCTGATTTCCAACGACAATTTACTCATCAGCCCGGACAACTTCATCCTGAGCGTCCCCAGATTGATATGCTTGTTGGCTCTTATCACCAGCAGGTTATTGTCAATCGGCAGAAGATTAATGATTAGATCCTCGGCTTCCACCAGTATATTTTCATAACTGCCGAAATGAGATATCTCTATTTGCGATTTGATGACCGCTTCAATATCCTTGGCCACCGCCCCATATAACTCGGCCGGCTGACGGCTGTCCCAGCGGGCATCGGCCACCAGGCCCTCACCGTTGACCAATAAAACCCCCTCAATACCGTTGATGGAAGAAATACTGTCCAGCATTCCGCCAATACTGATCTTTTCATCGCTTTCCGATACCGCCGTCTGAGATGAAATCGGGGCTTCCTTGGCCCCCGCTATCGGTTCGGATACAACCGTCTTTTTCTCCGGTGATTCCAGAGGTATCTTCCGGGCCATCTCAAGAAGCTTGCTAACGTGGGAATTCCGGGGATCAATGGCCTGAAGCTGGTTCAATATTTTCGTGGCCCTGGCGAATTCCCCCTTGTATATGAATATTTCGGCCATCAACACCATGGTGGCATGACTCTCACCATCCAGTTCTACCGCCTTGGTTACTTCCATCTCCGCCCAGTCATAAAGGCCCTTATCAAGATTGATTTTGGCCATGACCATATGGGCCGAACCATAGTCCGGATGGATTTTAAGTCCGTTCTGGCATATGCGAAAAGCCTTATCCACCTCGCCGGTTTTGCGATAAGCCTCGGCCAGGGCGGCAAAGATCTGCGAATTAGGATTCTCGCCTAAGATCTTGTTACATTTGGCTATTCTATCGTCCAGTTCCGTAAGTTGAGCCATGTTACCGCTCCATTATGACCGACAAGCCATTGTATTTCAAAGAATTAAAATGGGTCATATTTACTCGCACCATAATTATAATGGTCCTTTGCACTTATGTCAATCAAATAAAAAACTAACCCAGCACTTTTCGCGTCTGATATAATCCCATCAGCCAAGTTATTGTCATAATTAAATATAGTGCGGTCGTCAGGTATCCGGGCACACTGAAAAAGCCCGCTTCCTGCAGAACAACAATGACTTGGGCCATTATTAAAAAGCTGAATCCAAGCGCAAACATCTGCCAGCTTTTTGAAATCAAACCGCCGCGAACCAGCGACATTATCTTTAAGGCCCAGACCAGACAAATAACGGCACACAAAAGGACTACAATATTTATCAGGCCCGAAGGGGAAGATAAATTATCCATGTTGAATGCCGCCCGGGCCGGCTGATGCGAACCCAGCACCATTAACGCAATTATGAATATCAGGGAACCGACTCTTTTCATTACGATGCACCTTTCACCAGCTTGACAACCCTATCGGCTTTCTTGATAGAGCTGAAAAGATTATCATCAATCTTGTACCTTTTCACCAGTTCGCGTCGTAATGCCATCGGCTCCGATATCTCTTTTCTCACCCTGCCGGCGGCAGAACGATAAATGCCCGAACCAAGAAAGTAAAAAACATATTCAAGTTGATTGCTGAGCATATTTTCCAGCGCACTCATAACATTATGCATCCGAACCGTCGCCGGAATCTTTAAAATCTCGGTGTAAAATTTGTCAAAAGACGAGTTGAGATTCGAGCCCGGATCGAATCCCGGGAAAAATGTCAGAAAACCGTTCCGGAAACTGGCCAGATATTTATTGAACATCGGATTCTGATCGCCGACAATTTCCTCTACTATGGCACGGATTCGATAAAAACAGCTGTTGTATAAAGTAAACAGGATCGAAAGAATGACCTCTTCCTCGTTTTCTACGATCTCATCCCGGCTGGCCGCCCGGCCGGCCGATTGCACCAGGCCGCCGAGAATCAACCGGTACAGCGCCCGGTAGGTGACGAATTCCCCGACCGGCGAGGCGTTGATTAAATCGGGCAGGGTTCGCTCCCCGTTAATCAACGACAGAATCTTGAATTCCTCGAGTGACAGCGTAATAGTCTCTTTATGGATTTTAGGAGTCAGGCTTAACTGTAATTTGACATCATCGGGGGGAAGGACTTTCTGGATTTCAACCCATTCGTCGATTCGGCGGGTGCCCTCCATGATAATGCTGATAGTGCTTAACTCAATGGAAAACTGCATCTTCCTTGGAGCCGCATTCTCGATGAATTTGAACTCACCCTCGCTCCAGCTGAAAAGATTATAAACGATTTCTTCGATTTGCATCTTCAGGCAGTCAATCACCTCTTCCTTTTCGAAGAGGTTCATATCCACCAGCGTAGTCCCGAGCTGGCGCCCGGTCTGTTTATGCTGGGCAATTGCCTTTTCAAGATCAATTTTGGATATTTTACCCCGCTTCAACAACAAATTACCCAGGAGATCCTCGGAAGAATTGATCGATGATGCATAAATAATATTTCCATCCCGGAAAGCGATCTCCTTTTCGCGGGCCGCTGTCGAAACCTGCAGAACACCAGTCTTTTTGCCGGTTGAAAGAAGTTGCAGTATGTCCGGAAATGAAACTGTCTTAAGATTACCGGTTAAACTCATATCGTATCATTTCATTTACCGGCGGATTGCCGGAAAAAGCCCATAATTCAACTATTTCTTTAATGTTATCGGGAAAACAGGGATTATTCTTTACATGGAGATAGTCTGATTTTACTCAATCCTCAACAGAAATCCGGCCATCCTTTATAACCAGTTCTATAACACCGGCTTGGGCGGTTTCAAAGTATTCCGGCGGCTCATTTTCGTATAGCCCCGGAACCGCCTTAAATCGGTCAGAAATAACGACATCCAGTCGATCCGAGATTCCCTTCAAGATTTCCTGATCTGATCTGCTTAGATTGGGCTTAACCAGCACCAGTTTGTCGGCCGGAGAATCGGTCCTGACCGATTCAACCAGGTCGGCCAGATTATAATCCTCACCGGCGAAAACCAGCGCCAATGAGTCACAGTCATAAATTATCAGGTTTTCCGAAAGAAAAATATCCGGCGATTCATCCCGAAAATCGACTTCCGCAGTAGTGTAAAACCGGGTCCGTGCAGAATCAATCATTAGACTGTCGCTCCCCCTGATATCGAAGTAAACCGGAATCGCCCCGGATGGAATATATACCTGACTTCCGGGATACATATCGGTCAGAAAAGCCGCCTCCCGAACGGTGGCATAATCATCGGAAAGAGCAATAATGTCAGGTCGATCAACCCGACTGATATTCAAATAAGGAGCGATAATGGTTTCCGAAATAAGATAGTCGCGCCCGATCAGATCGGTCATAATCACCTGGGCCGGGGGGCCATGATTGACCATCACCATCCCTCCGGGAACGGGAAAAATCGTCATCCGTTTTCCCCGCCCGGAGGCGAATAGATGGGCCGACAGACCAATATTGGCGATAATCAAAATCGCCAGCACCGCCATACGGCGAGCCCGAAGCGATGACAGGCCGAAAAAAACAAGCGTGACCAGAATAAAATAGACTCCCAGAATCACTCCTGACACCTGGAATTTCAGCAACACGCTCAAATCCCCCGAACCGAAAATTTCCAAAAAATTCAAAATAAGATTCCCCGGCGGATTTAACAGCGATCCGACGAAAAAACCCAGTTCAGGTAGTAACATACTGCTCAGAATCAAAATGACCTCTCCGACCACCATAAGACTCACCAGGGGAACTATTACCAGATTCGAAAGGAAGGAAATGACCGGCAGGCGCTGAAAATAATAGGCACTCAAGGGTAACGATACTATCTGGGCCACAGCGCAAACCAGGACCGGTAAAATTAAATACCTGTAGTACCATCGCGTTTTCAAACCCCCAAACAGACGGTCGATCCGGGGAACGAAAAAAATCAATCCCCAGGCCGTTATAAATGATAACTGGAATCCGACATCGAACAACTCCGTCGGTTTGAAAACCAAAATTATCACGGCTGTGGCGGCGATAATATTATTCAATTCTATCCGCCGCTGCAATGCCCGGCCCAGAATCACCAGGGCGGCCATCACGGCCGCGCGGACCACCGATGGCTGATTGTATGACAAAAAGGAAAAAAACACTATAACCGTCAGCAGGATCACGATCCGCCCGGTCGTTTTCAACGGCGAGGCCCGCAATATTATCAAAAACAGACCGACAATCAAAGCTACATTGGAACCGGACACGGCCAGCAAATGAAGCGTCCCGCTGTCACGAAAAAGATTATAGATATCGACTGGGATATTGCGCGTTTCACCAATTAAAAATCCTGAGGCCAGGGCCGCCGTGTGGCTGTCCAGAGTCCGTGAAAAAACATCGATTATAAAGGATCGCATTGAACCGATAACCCGATAAAAATTCGATCCCCCGATCGGGTCGATCTGGATGGTGTAAAGGTGAGGCAAATAAGTGGTTCCGAAGACCTCTTTCAAATTCAGATAACGGCGGTAATTGAAACCGGTCGGTCCCGGTCCGCCGCTGATCGGATAGATTTTCGCATGGTAAATTATTCGATCGCCATATTCCAGCAGGGTTGTCTCGGTCGCAATTTTAAGCAGCAACCGCCCTTTCCCCTTCCTTACGACTCCCTCATAACCGAGAGAATCGACATCGAGAAGGAGAGTGGTCTGATGACGTTTAATAACCGGCCAATCGGTCACCGTTCCGAAAATGGTATAATTTCGCCCGTCTCCGGCCAGATGAATTATATGACCGGGCGGAAAGCTTTTTATCCGAAAAGTATAACTGAATGCCGAAAGCGCCGTCAGGCAAACCAGTCCGGCCAGGACTGCCGCACAGGAATGATCCTTCAGGTAAAGCCAGACGATCAGCGGGAAAAACAACAGCGCGACAAATAGGAAAATCCAGGAAGCAATATCAAAATAGTCGGCGAGAACTATCCCCGCAGCCACGGCACCGAGAACCAGTATGGCCGGGTGTTTTCTTGCCAAAAAAACCTCAACCGTCAATTATCTCTTTTTCAAATGCAATAATCCCAGCAGTCGCCGGACTTCATTCAGCCGAAAAAACCAGAGGATGGTGACATAAAAAACACCCATCAGGCCGACCTGCAAAATCACGACAATTATTTTGCCGAAAATATTCTCCATATTTACAAATATACCAAAGTCGATCAATTTGACAAGGATTAATGCCGCCATGGCTCCAAATAAAATTTTCCCGGTATGAACTATTATTCCCCGGTATTTTATCCCGCTGATTTTGTCTCGAAGATATATAATCAACAGGGTCAGATTAACCAGCCCGGCCGCTGAGGTGGCCGCCGCCAGACCGGCGAATCCCCAGAGCGGAATAAAGGCGAAATTCAGACCGATATTGATAAGGACCGATATGATCGAGTAATACATCGGCCGCCGGGCATCACCCAGGGCATAATAGACCGGAGCGACCACCCTGACTCCGGCAAAACCAACCAGACCATATGCATAAAAATACAGTGCCCGGGCCGTCTGCACGGTGTCCTCAACTCCGAAAGCCCCCCGCTGATAAATCAGCCGGATCAAATCCTCCCCGAATCCGGCCAGGTAAACCGCCGAAGGAATAACCAGAAACATCGACAGGCCGATAGCCTCATGAAAAGTCCTGACCAGCCTGGCCGTTTCATTTCGCGCCACATCATCGGAAACCCGCGGGAGTGTCACCGTTCCCAGTGCCACCCCGAATACCCCCAGTGGGAAATGCATCAGACGATAAGAATAATTAAGATATGACATTGCCCCCTCGATCAGCATCGATGCCAGAAGAGTATTAACCAGGATATTTATTCTCGAGGCCGAAAGTCCCATAATCATTGGCGATATCAGCCGACCGATTCGGCGTATCCCCTCATCGGCCAGGCTGAACATAAATCGGAATCGAAAGCCGACCCGATAAAGCGAGGGCAGTTGAAAAACCAGTTGCCCGATACCGCCGACTACCACCCCGATCGCCAGCGTATAGATCGGCAGACTGAAATAATCATACAGGATAATTGGGGCCAGGATCATCCCGATATTGAAAAGAGCCGGAGACAGGGCCGGAATTCCGAACCGGCCAAGCGAGTTTAAAATCCCCATCAAAACCGCCGAAACCGAAACCATCAGCAGATAGACGAACATGATTCGCGTCAGGTTGACCGTCATTTCGAATTTGGCCGGCTCCGAGGTGAAACCGTTGGCCGAAATATAAATTATACCCGGAGTCAGGATTATTCCGATGGCCACCACCAGGCCGACAATCAATAACAGGGCCGATAATGTCAGATTGGCCAGCCGGAATGCGGCCTCCTCCCCGCTTTTAACCATTTTATCCTTAAAAACCGGAATAAATGCCGACGACAGGGCACCCTCGGCGAACAGGTCACGAAGCAGATTGGGGACCCTGAAGGCCGCCACAAATGCATCGGTAGCCATCCCGGCTCCGAAAAAATAGGCCACTACCTGCTCGCGGATAAGACCCAAAACCCGCGAAAAAGCGGTGGCCAGGGAAACCGTGCCGGCCGAACCGGCGAATGATTGACTGCGAAGTTTATCCATTGACAATTTTCAATTAACGTATATATTAAAAGGCTAAAATTTATATTGGAAAGGAATAAATAAATTGCCGCATCATAAGTCTTGTAAGAAGAGGATGAAAACATCGACTATCCAGCGCGAGCGGAATCGCAATGCTCGTTCGTTTATGAAAAAGTCGATCAAGTCGCTGAGGAGTCTCCAATCTCGCCCGGAAGCGGAGAACATGATCAACAGTGTCATCAGCGCCATAGATAAGGCAGCTCAGCATCGCGTAATTCATAAAAACAAGGCGGCCAGGGATAAATCCAAATTAATGTCCTTTGTCAAAAATCTGCCCGCTTAATCGCCGACCGCTTTAGATTAAATGCCGAACCAGCCGCAACAAACGCGGTCTGGTTCGTGTCAGATGGGCCAGCAGTTTAAAGGCATTGACACTCCTGACTGTCTTACCCCCAAAATAATTGTCAAGAACTTCAATAATATCTTTAATTTCATCGTCAGTAAGACGCAAATACATCTGTCTCAATTTTAAATATAAATCCAGTTCCTTCTCTTTTTCCTCAAAAAACCGCCCCGGATACAATTCCTCAATATCGTCAATACCGGTAATTCTTCCCGAAAGATATTCGACGGCCGCCCGGCCGGCATAACGACCCGATTTCATGGCATTAATGATCCCCGCCCCGGTCAGAGAATCCAAAGCCCGGGCAGCATCCCCGACCACCAGTAAATTGCCTCGCCGGAACGCCTTCCGACCCTGATACTTGGGTACCAGGCCGCAGTGTTTCTCGACAATCTTTGAATGTTTAAAACGACTTTCTATAAACCCGTTCAGGAGATTCTCCAGTCTTATCGAACGCTGCCCCTTGATCGTAATCCCCAGACCGACATTGGCTGCTGATGAGGACCGGGGAAAAACCCATAAATAGCCGCCCGGCGCGATGTCATGACCCATGTGGAATTCCATGGTTTCCGGATCGAGGGAGATATCCTCCAGCCGATATTGAAGCAACGATTCAACTTCGGTCGGATCAATATCATTGTCAATTCCCGCCCGGCGAGCGATTCCGGATTCGACTCCATCGGCGGCAATAAAAATCGGGGCTTCCACCATGTTCTTGACCCCGCCGGGTTTAAGGATTTCAAGCTTTGAAAATAATCGTTCCCCGCATTCCAGTCTCAGGCCGATGGTTTCGCATTCCAGACGGCAACCGGCTTCCACCGCCCGGCTTGCCAGATCATAATCAAAAACCGTTCGATCCAGAATGTAACCGGCCTCCGGATGATAGACCTCGAACGAATATCCCCAGGGACCAAATACTTTCACCCGGTTGATACGGCTTTTGATCCAGCTTTCAAGGGGTTCCAGCAGGTCATGAAGGGGTTGTCGGGTCACCGCCTCGGCACAACACAGGGGCCGCCCGGGACGATGGTGTTTCTCCAGGATCAGCACCTTAAACCCGGCTTCGGCGATTTCGTGCGCCGCCATCGCCCCGGCCGGTCCCGCCCCGATAATAACCGCGTCATACCTCGACAAGGGAATCCTCTCCTATGGCCCCGGTGGGGCAAAATTCGATACAGACCCTGCACATGGTACAAAGATCCTGATCGCATTCTATTTTTTCAAATGATAAAAACAGGGCCCCTTCGGGACACAGGGGAACACACCCCCCGCATTCCAGACAAAGCGATTGGAATATCACCACCATAACGCGATTAATTTATTATGGCGCCATCGGCGAGACAACTAAATAATGGACATCAATCAGTAATTCAGGAGGTAGACTCCGCTCTTGATATACTCTGAGAATCCGGATTTCAATCGGAAGTTGACCAGGTCGTAAAGGAATTGCTCCTTCTGATGGGCAGGAACGCCCTCATTGAGGACCCGGACCGGAAAATTTATGCCGATAATCCGGCTACCGAATTCCACCCTGAGACTGCCGGAAGGAAGCAAATAACCATTCATTCCCGAAAAACGGAGATCGGTGCCGGTCAGATTGGTAATGCGGAGGAGTTCCGGGGGATCATGTTTTTTCAGGTTAACCGCCCGCCATTCCGACGGGAATATTTTTTCGATCAGGGTGCAGGAACAGGCGAGATATTCCAGGAAATCAAAGACAAGGGGCGAAATGTAACCTGCCCCGGTTTTCTTAATGGCCAAAACTTTTTCATCCTGTTTACCCGAACCGGGGGCAAAGATGGTATGAGAATTATTGAAGTCCCCGGTAGCACTTTCATTTACAAACCGGCAGGAACGCGGGAATCTGGCTTGGAAATCATCCAAGCAGGAATCAACAGGATCTTTGGCAAATAAATTGGCATATATTTTCAGATTCTTTTTCAGCCGAATCACCTGGGCCGGAACAAAGTGGATATTTGCCCGCCGGATGGCTTCCAGCAAGGCCGCATCCTCGAGCAGTAAATACTTATGTTCTACCGCCGCCAGCGCCAGTGGGTTTTTTATTGACTCCGAATTCTCGATAATATTCTTAAGATAAATGACTTTCTTCTCGCTAAAACCGGTCAAGGGCAGAATTTCCGAAGTCGGAACAATTTTAAGATTTGGCTTCATGACAACAATCCTCGGGAAATATGTAATTATTAGAGCTTTTCAAGCAATTGAGATGCCGGGAGGCATCCTTTGGAATAGTCATGCAACAACAAATGTTAACCTCTTTTGGCAAAAGAGAATATACCTTTGTTGCGGGAATTAAAAAAAACAATCAGGGAGAAGCAATAGGTGATATGCAAAGCAATTCAGGTTTTAATAAATACCGATGACATGGAGTGAATCTTTCGTCTGTACCACTATTGTCCGGTTGTCCGGAGAAAAAACCACCTCGGGCATTCCCTGACCGTAACCGCTGTACCCGACTTCAAACTTCTCCACCGTCTGGCCACCGATATCATAAACATGGATAAAACCCTGGACATGTCTCTCCGCAATATCGACATCACTTCCACGGGAAACGTCAACCCCGCCGGCCGCGAATTTACCGTTGGGAGAGATATCGGCGGAAACATATTTGCCCAGCTTGATATTGGGAGGATATTTCCAAAGGACTCTGCCATCCTTCAGGTCTGCCATGATAAATTCATCAGAAAAAGCAAGTGCCAGCCGTCCTAGATCATCCCGAATGACCATATCATTGAGAAGGGTTTTTTGAAAGTCCAGGCGGCGCTCGTTTTTCCCCGGCTCAATTATTGTTATCCGGCCGTTGACATAGAATCCCGCCAGGCGGCCGTCTTCCGAAAAAGCATATTTTTTCTGGTAATCGTATTTCCCCAGAATCTTACCATCGGAATTCAATAATCTTACCCCTCTGGAACCGCAATCGACCAGAATGAATTTGCTGTCGGACGAAATTGTGAGACCAACGAAAGATCCAATAGATACTTTTATCACCTGGCGATCAATATGATATATCAGCAATTCGTAATCGTTCAATCCCTCGGCTCCGGACGCAACCACCAGAAAGTTGCCATCGGGTGAAAGGTAATATTCCCCCGACGCCAGATCATAGGCCGACCAGAGAGGCAACTGGCGGGCGTTATAAATATTAATGATATTGACTGGCGCCCGGCCATTGAGACTCGGAATTTGCCCCTCGATACCGTAATAAAGACCGCTTTCGGCCACGACACTCCGCACGGCTGAATCGGGAGCCAGTTCAAAACGAGGTTTCCAGCGGCAATCAAAAAATTTCAATCCTGATTTCGAGGCAATAACGATATTACCCGAGGCCTGTCCATAAACTTTTGCCCCTCCCTCCAGTGGAATCGATTCCAATTGCCGAAGCCGAAATGAATGGGCTCCCGCCGGAATCAGGATAATCAAAATCAACGCGTATTTAATCAGATCGATATATCTTCCGATCATAATAATTATTCAATACATCCTGCCTGAGGTTCCGGTCCTTTTCTATACAGATAGTTGATTATATACACACCGTCAAGAATATTTGTCTCACAATTGCCGTCGGGATCACCCTGATTGAGAACAACCGGAGCTGGACCGCCCCGGTACAAATAGCTGATCAGGTAGGCAACGTCCATAATATTGATATTCCCGCTGTGATTGACATCGCCATACAGGTAATAATCCTGAAGGCCGAAATACTCGGCCGCTCTGGCAATCAGAGCCTGGGCTCCCGCTTCGGTCAGATGATACAGCGGAAAAGCCAGCGCCACTCTTTTGCCCTGCGGCGTATCATAGGCCACTCCGGCCGGAAGGCCTTCAAACGCGGGATCATCGGTTTCGGAATCAAAAGTATATATTACCTCGGCTCCCGGGTTAACACCAAAAACAGGAATATTGGGAAACAGACCGCCGATAGCATTATCCGTCCGGGTCTGAACACTCGGCCAGCCGTTCTGTCCCTCAGCCCCGATAAAATCGAAATCAAGGTTCATATCCAGATCGGATATCCCGAAATTATCATATAAAAATCCGCCCGGCGACATTGCGGCTGGTGTTGCCATATAATATATCGTCTGCCAGCCTGCCGCAAAAAGATCGTTATTGTACCCCAGATACCAATTCAGAGTATCCACCGAACTGGATAAAACCTGCACCGTCTGATCATCATCGACCCAGAAAATCGAACCATATTGCCCGACTGTAATTCTGTCGATACGATCCGGCGTCGTTCCAACGCTGACCTTATCGTAATCGAGACCGGTGAAAATACTGTCATAGAAGGCCGCTTGGGCGCTTTCGGAGGGACTGAGCCAGCCCGTCGATCCGGTTTCATCGACCAGTAACAGCGGGTAGTCAAAAGTGGCCGCCATGGCGCTGACAATATTCGAACTGTCGGAAAGATTGAAATCATTATCAATCGCCTGGACCAGGTACTCATAGACAATATGCCCGCCGGCATTACTGTCTTCGAATTCCGTCTCCGTCAGGTCGTCCTGTAAAACCGCCCAGGTTCCTCCGGAAGGACGGCGCAATAGACGGTAATGGCTTAAGTCCAGTTCCATATTGGGATTCCAGCTCAGACTGATATTGCGATACCCCGGTTCCGCACTTATGCCGGTCGGTTTCCGCGGCTCGATATATGAAGCCCCGCTGTTCTCAATCAAATAAAGCGGACCGATCCCATCCGGGTTGATACCCATAACCGCAAAGTAATATTCTACTCCCGTTTCCAGCCCGTTTAAATCATAGGAGCAGGGCGGAGTAATAAGATCCACCGTATCCGAATAGACCCCCGACTGGGTCCCAAAGAGCATTTTATACGAATACGTATTGTCGCAATTGTCCCAGATCAGACGCAGAGACTGCCCGTCACCGATATCCCGGATCTCATCGATCGGCGTCGGACTGGCGGCCACATCGATATGTCCCACCGCCGCGGCCGTCATCCGGACGATCTCCTCGAAGTACGGGAAATCAAGCCGACTGCTGATATCCAGATTGGTATGCCAGCCGTCATAATTGAAATCACCCTCCTGGGTATAGGCCACCAGATAACCATAATCATCGAACGAAGCATGATCGGAATTGCCGGCCGCACCACCATAATACGGCAACAATGTCGTCACCCTTCCGGCGGCTTCGGCCAAAACATTGGCATAGACCGGATCACTGCCGCTGAAAAAAGTAACATCGTTGACGGCATCCTCGCTGTATGCCACCATATCGAAATTGAGCATACACTCGACATCGGCATTCTCATCATAGAGATTCGAGGCCACATGTTGCGAACCGAACAAACCCACTTCCTCGGCCGTGAAGGCCGCAAAAAGATATGATTTCCGGGTGTCCACATCTTTAAGAATCCGGGCTATCTCAAGGACCACAGCCGTTCCGCTGGCGTTGTCATCGGCCCCGGGGGCATAAATCGTGGGCGGGGAATCGTGATTGATAGAATCATAATGACCTCCGATGACTATCAGTTTATCCGGTTCCGCCGATCCCTGCTTATAACACAGGACATTATAACAACCATATGATGTCGTCCCGCTGGTATAATAAAAAACATCGGTACTCACCTCGGTATAGCCGAATTCCTGAAATTTACTGATCAGCCAATCCCGGGCGGCGAGAATGGAATCGGTCGTTATATATCTGGTCTGAAAAGCCTCCAGACGCGTATCGTAGCTGTACAGCGAATCCTGACTGACCCGATCGGCCAGCGTATCCAGCGGATAATAATCCTCATATTCGGCCATGACCACCGGCGGGTTATAAAACAGGGGCGTTTCCAGGCCCGATACGGGAATGACCGTATAACGGTCTTTTTTCAAAATCCCTGCCTCGGCCGGAGCCAGTTCCACCAGATGCCGCCCATCGGCGGAAACCAGAGGTTCAAAAGCCAGAACGGTCTGGGATGGTTCCGGGTGAATCCGGCTGATATAATAAACTCCATTGAAATCGATATCCTCTGCCAGCAGACTGATCTTTAATCCCTCAGCCGCCATATCTCCCGCAGTGGTTTTATCAAGATCGACAACAAATCCGGACCCGATCCGGCCCCGGGCGTGATCGACAAATCTCCGGGCCGTACCAAGTTCACGGTAACTATCAATATCCAGCAGATATAAATCCGCGGAATAGGCCGCTGAAAACAGACAAAAAACCAACAATATTCCGTTAAAAATCCTGGCTGGACCCATTATTCAGCTCTCAAAAAATATTTATCGGCGGTGAGGTCTTCCAATCAAAACTGAGGTAATATATCAACATATGTAAATTTGCTTTATCATTGGGTATTTCGCCCGTTATAAATCAATACGCAGAGTCTTTATCACGGTTCCAGAGATTCCATCAATTCCATGCGCATATCCCCATCGACCCGGAGATATTTACCGCTGGCCGAAGCGACCACGTCTCCCGACTCAACCATAACTTTCCCCCGGGTTTCGAACAGACGACCCTTCTGTAATTCCAGGTATCCTTCGAAATGTAACTTCTGGCCGATCCGAATAGCCTTTTGAAAACGAACCGTCAATTCGACCGTCAAGGCATATATTTCACGGGCCAGCAAGGCTTTAATCATGACCTCATCGAGCAATGCCGCGGTTATCCCGCCGTGATAAATACCCAGATAACCTTCATACTGCTTCTCCGCAACGACATCGGTGATCGCCTTTTCTCCGGTAAAATAAAAGCGAGATTTCAGACCGATAGAATTTTTTTCACCGCAAATAAAACATCCTGAATATTTGGCTATTTCCTTCATATATTTTAATTTACTGATTTTCAGAAAACTGTCAATCAACAAAAAAACCCGGCTGCAAGGCCGGGTTTTATATTACCGTTTAATAGTGTCTTTTCCGGATTCAAGGATCAAAGCTCCATCTCATAATCCCAGACTAAATCATCGCTGACCACCCGCACTGCCGCAACACCATCTTCAATTTCAACCGAAACCGACCAGTTACGAACCGTGATTTGACTGCCGGAACCATAATCGACATCGCGAACTTGAGCGACGGTGATGACCATCTCGCCGGTAACCGGATAACTGCCGGACCAGCCATAAGACGGAACCTCATTTACATTGACATCACTTATCGTATTGTCGAAGTCATATGTCGACACCACGGTCGATTCGGGACATATATAAGTATATTCGAGTAGCTTGCTGTTGGTGCCATTGATTGTGCAGGTTTCCGTGTCAAGATCTTCAAAGATCAGATCGACATGGCCATTGTAATCCGTATGCGTCTCATCGGTCACATTGGTTGCATACCCGCAGTACCGAATGTAATGCAGGAGATCGAGCCCGGTCGGTTCTTCCACCGGTTCGCTGTCGATCTGAAATTGCACGGAATCATGGAAGAAATCGTTGAAATAGGCGTTATTGCGTTCGACATACGTAATATGCCAGCCATTGGCATAAACATAATTGACGATATCCTCCGGTCCCATAGGACCGTACATATTACGGACTTCTTCGGTATCGGTCGGCAACTGGTAAATATTTTCAAACCCGAGCAGGAAATCTTCCTGTGTCTGAGTGAAGAAATCGTTCACCCGATCCTGTACCAGAAGAAATTCCGGATCTTCGGGATCACCATTGGTCAGGCTGTCGTCATAGATGACGGTTGTGCTGTCATCCGAGCATCCTGCGAACATCAACGCGAGGATCGCCATCAAAACAAGGCCGAATCCCGGAAGACTGAATTTTGAACGCATACGGCATCTCCTTTCGCGGCCCTCTTAACCGGGTGCCGGCCATGACGGCAATGATTCCTAATGCTCGAGCAGGAAGGTCATGATTGCTTTCTGGATGTGCAGTCGGTTTTCCGCCTCGTCGAAGACGACCGAGTGAGAACCATCCATAACCTCGTCGGTAATTTCCCTCCCCCGCTCAGCCGGCAGGCAGTGCATAACCAACACATCGGAGCTGGCTCCGGCCAATAGCGCCGCATTTACCTGGAATTTACGTAATAACCTTTGCTTCTCCTCTAATAAGTCTTTCTGGCCCATTGAGGCCCAGACATCCGTATAGATAACATCGGCATCCTTGACGGCTTCTTTAGGATCCTCGGTTATTGTAATCCGGCTCTCCTTGTTGGCCCGAGCTCGTTCCAAAAGGGCTTTATTCGGCGGCGTTTCTTGGGCCGTTCCGATCCGAAGATCAAGGGGAATCCGGCTGGCCAGGTTAAGCCAGCTGTTGGCAATATTGTTGCCGTCACCAAGATAGGCGATGGCAAAACGGTCTTTGCGGCGGTGTTCAAGAAGCGTAAAATAGTCCCCCATGATCTGGCAGGGATGGACCAGGTCGGTTAACCCGTTGACAATCGGAACCGTGGCATATTTGGCCAGTCCGGTCACATCGGTATGGGCGAAGGTCCTAATCATGATCAATCCCACGAATCGAGAAAGAACTTTGGCCACATCATGAACCGATTCGCGCTTGCCGATCTGGATCTCATTATCGGTAACGTAGAGGGCATTCCCCCCCAACTCGTTAATTCCCACCTCAAAAGATATCCGGGTTCGCAGGGACGGTTTAGTGAAGATACAGGCGACTGATTTCCCGGCCAGCGGCCGGGGCGTTATCTCGCCGGATTTCATCTTCCGGCATAACTCGAAAACCTCATGAATTTCACCGGCGGTCAAATCGGTGATCTCGGTAAATGATCTGGGCATGCGCCCTCCTTTCCATCTTTTAAAAGCCGACGAATATAATACTCCGAATCCGCCTGTGTCAAGATTGTAATAGTTGCCCGGAATAATTGAATCCGACCATCCAGGTTTCTCTTGCATATCGCAACATTTTGGTTAAAATAGACGTATCCCAATCCAATGGAGGATTAAATATGTTCAAACGTAAGGAATTCTGGGGAGCGGTTATTCTCGTCCTGGGCCTGTGGATTTTACTGAATAACCTGGATATCATCCACTATCCGACTCGACACCTGTTTCGTGACCTCTGGCCCCTGCTTCTGATAATAATCGGTATCGCCCTGATTTTCAGAAAACGCCGGAATAAGACGACATCGATGTATGATGATGTCAATATTAAGATCGGAAATGACTCCCGAACCGGGCATTCCCACGTTTTCGGGGACATTAATATTGAGGCCCGGGGGATGGATATTGACGGTCGAAGTTATTCCTGCGTTTTTGGCGACATTTCCATTAACCTGGCCGGCGGAATACTCCGGTCCGGTGCCAATCGCCTTGTTATAGCGAGCACTTTTGGCGATGTTACCATTATCGTCCCTTCGGATATGGCGGCCAGCGCCTACGCTTCATCGACCATGGGAGATATTTACTTATTCGGTAAGGCCGCTTCGGGATTTTCGGCCGGCCTGACCGCCAGCACCGAGGATTATGATTCGGCTCCCGATAAACTCCAGATTACGGCCTCGACCACTTTTGGAGATATCAAAATCCATCAGGCCTGATGTTTTATTTAAATTAATTCCGGGGAAATTGTTGTCGAGAAAATCCAAAAACAGCTTCACTTAAGCTGCTCACCTACCAAAACATAGCCTTCGCTTCGAACGGATTTGATCATTCGCGGTTTTTTACCGCAATCGCCCAGTTTTTTTCTCAGGCGGCAAACCCTCAGATCGACACATCGGTCAAGACCATCATACTCAATCCGCATAAGTTCCCGATATAACTCATCCCGGGAAACAATTTGATTCGGGCGGCTGGCCAAAAGCCATAGCAGGTCGAATTCTGCCGTCGTCAGCGGGATTTCACGATTATCAAGGCTGGCCATTCGACCTGTACCATTAATCTCCAGATCTCCGATCCTGATGAGGCCGTTGCCATTATGACCATTTCCGGTCTGACTGGCTGGGCTCTGGGTCCGGCGAATAAGGGCTTTCATACGGGCCAGAAGACTATCGATTGAAAACCGACCGCTTATAAAATCATCGGCGCCGTTTTCAAGGATAACAGATTCGAATTGGGTGGCGTCGTTGACCGCCACAGCCACCACTAATCCATTGAAACCGCCGCAAATCTCCCGACATATGGCGACATCATGATAAGTTTTCAGCTCACCGATTATAAGAACGATATCGGGCCGGATATCCTTGACAACCCGCTTGAAATCCCCCGGGCCGATTTCTTCAAGGATCGTGAAACCGGATGCGGTAAAACAGGTTCGGTCGGCCAGGATCCCCTGATCGTGGGTTCGGACCACCAGCACCCCATATCTGATCGGTGACTGCAGTTTAAAACCGGTATATAATTGATCCATATCTTAATTTATGACACCGCTGGACCAAAAAAGACTAATTAAATAAAAATAAAAAAAGGCAGAATAAGTAAAAAATCATTCTGCCTTGATAGAGAGATGAGAAGGGATCGTTCAGCTTAGAATATCCAGCAGGCTGCCCGTCATCCGGGACTCTATCGATTCCTGGGAGTTTCCTTCACCCATAATATCAGCCAGATTGTAGGTCGGCGGCTTGGGTGGCTCCATCGCCTCGAATTCCTCTTTGCTGATCACGCCGTCGCCATCCGTATCCACTTGCGCCAGGAATTCCTCGGCGTTCAGCGCGTGCTCCGAAGGCGCCGGTCTCTGATTCATCATTTGCTGGATTTCATCCTGATCCAGTTGACCGTCGCCGTTCAGATCGATTTTCGCGAACATTTCTTCGCGCATCTGCAACATCATGTCCGACGACATACTCATGTTGCTCTGGACTTCGCTAATCATGTTTACCTCCTGTGGGTTGTTTTCTACTTTCCGATCGGTGTCGGAATTTTCCCATACCTGATGATAATCTCGGTTGGAATCCGGCAGACTTTCGTAAAATCAAGGGGTTTAATTGTTTCAAATTGTAACGGAGGATACATGTTCGAGAAATGGATTCGGAAATCAAAGTGGCCGGAAAATATTGTTTCACCTTTCTATTTGGCGGATTTGCGATCCGCCAGCCAGCCAACCACGACCGGAAGCCAGCAGAGATTGGCGGCGATGGTCTCAAGGGCGGTATATTTCTGGGTGGTCGGACTGAATCCAGATAAACGGACCAATAAAAGCCCGACGGGGACAATTAGAATGATCGCCAGGCTGGTCAGCATAACCGGATGACGGAAGTATTTGCCAGCGGCCGATCGCCAGGAACCTTCCTTTTTACGGAGATATATCGAGCCGGAAATATTGGCCCCGATCTGGTCCGACATGGCATAAAAATAGGGAATATAAAAGCTATCGACTCCATAGACATCGACTCCGGCCAGACGGCTTCCCCAGTCAACCAGCCAAGGAACCAGCATTCCCAGTAATTTCCCCCACCCATAGGCTTCGGCCATCGATCCGGCCGCCCGAGTCAATCGCCGGCGCAGGGAGAAGATGCCTTCAAAAAGAGATTCTCCTTCCCCGGCCAGAGTTCGGATCAACCACTGCCCGACTCCGCTTTTTTGAAAACCCAATTGATCCAGAAAGATTCCGGCAATAAAAGCCGCGATAAATCCCGGCAGGGTGAACTTCAGAAGTTCACCGAAACCTTCTTCATCGCCTTCTTCCGCCTCCAATTCAGTCGGGCCCTCACCCGGGCTGTCCGTATTTTGATGAGTCTCATACACTTAATATCTATACGCCGCGGCAAATCCGATATATGGCAAAGAAATGAAATTGAAAGTGATAATCTTATCGCCATCGACAGATCGGCTGGTTTAATTAAAATAACAGCCCTGCCTGTCGATAATTAAAATAGACATGTTGATACAGTCTTCATGCCCATAAGGTGTGATCGAAATCGGCATCAGGTATCAACATCGGCACTCTTCGGATATAAGGGACAACCTATGAATGATCGCAGAAAACATGAGCGGGCCCGTCCGGGTATCAGAATTAATGTCTTCAATCTGGACACCCGACAGCCATTCGGGAACCTGGTAGATATCTCGACCGAAGGCATTATGTTAATCGGGGATAAAAATATCACCGCTACCGGGCCGGTTCACCTCAGGCTGGAATTACCCGTGAGTATTAACGGCGTCACGGAATTAACCTTCGAGGCCTGCAATCTGTGGAGTCGCAAGGATGACGACTCCTATTATTACCGGGCCGGATTCCAGTTGAAAAACGTCTCCGATGACATCAGAAAGATTATTGAAATGCTTATCAACAGCCCGGAATTTTTGAATCTGGCCAATTATATTTCGCGCTGATCGACTTGAAATGGGATTGTATTTTTCGATTACTCGACCGGAGTGACCTCCCAGTTTTCATCAATCCATAGCTTGATAATCTCCGCCTTAAATCCCCAGCCTCTCACCAGGGCGGCCGTCTTATCCAGTTGTTTCAGCTGGATACCCCGATCCACCGGATTCCCGGCACAATCATGATGACCGGTGATGGCGATTACTTTCGAACCATGCTGTTCGACCGAAATGGCGACGCGTTCCCGAATGGCCTCGACGATCTTCATATCCCTGTTTTCCGATAGAATTTTTATCGGACCCTGGGCGGTTATTTTATCGACATGATCAACTTTGTATCTTTCCTTCATGAAGTTGATCACCGGGAGTTGTACCCGGCCGTCCATACAGTTAATAGCGGTCGCGAAGGTCCCGCGTGTCATGATCTGATCTCCTTTAAATAAACCGGTGCGACCCTCGCACCCTTTTTATAATGCAATTAAAATCCGCTACAAAATATACCGGCTCAAATCCTCACTCTGGATAATTTCCTTCAGACGTTTATCCACCAGAGCCGCGGTGATTTTGATCCGTTTGCTTTTCCCGGGAGCATCGAACATGATGTCCTCAAGAAGAGTCGACATGACCGTATGAAGCCGGCGGGCCCCGATGTTTTCGGTCTCCGTATTGACCTGCTCGGCAATCTCGGCAATACGATTAAGCGCCTTGCTTTCAAACACCAATTGAACCCCATCAGCCTCCATCAGGGCGATATACTGCTTCACCAGGGCGTTTTTGGGCTCGGAAAGAATCCTCACGAAATCCTCCGAGGTCAACGATTCCAGTTCCACCCGAATCGGAAACCGGCCCTGCAATTCGGGAATCAGGTCGGACGGTTTCGAGGAATGGAAAGCCCCGGCCGCAATGAAAAGAATATGATCGGTAATCACCATCCCGTATTTGGTCATCACCGCCGATCCCTCGACAATCGGCAGAATATCCCGCTGAACACCCTCTCTGGAGACATCGGGACCGACCTTGGATTTCTCCCCCGCGATTTTATCGATCTCATCGATAAAGATAATCCCGGCCTCCTGAGCCAGCTCAAGAGCATCGGTGATGACATCATCCATATTAACCAGCTTGGAAAGCTCCTCGGAATAGATAAATTTCCTCGCCTCGGCCACCGTCATTTTCCGCCGCTTGGTTTTCTTGGGCATCAACCCGGAAAACATTTCCTGGAAATTAATCCCCAGTTCCTCCATGCCCATCGGGGAAAAAATCTCCACCACCGGAAAACGATCCTGCGGAGCATCCAGTTCGATAATCCGCTCCTCAAGCTTGCCCTCCGCCAGTTTCTGCCGGAATTTCTCCCGAGTCCCGCTATCCTGGATTTTCGGTTCCTCGGCCTTTACTTCCTGCCCCGGCACAGGCAGAGATTTTCGATTCGGCGGTAACAGCAGATCAAGTATCTTTTCATTAGTATTTTCACGGGCTTTCTGGGCCACTTCCTCGGACCTTTTCTGCTTGACCATATTAACGGCCAGATCAACCAGATCGCGGACCATCGACTCGACATCCCGCCCGACATAGCCGACTTCGGTAAACTTCGAGGCCTCGACCTTCATAAACGGCGCCCCGGCCATATCGGCCAGACGCCGGGCGATTTCGGTTTTTCCGACCCCCGTCGGACCAATCATAAGAATATTATTGGGCAGAATTTCCCGCCCGATTTCGCCGGTCACCTCGCGGCGGCGCCAGCGATTGCGAAGGGCAATGGCGACCGATTTCTTGGCCTTATCCTGGCCGATGATATATTTGTCGAGATGTTCGACAATTTCGCGGGGAGTCAGAATTTCTTTATTGATCATTTTATGGTATCCACGGTGATATGTTCATTGGTGTAAATGCAGATTTCGGCGGTTATTTCAAGAGCCTTGCGGACGATCTCCTCGGCCGACATTTTCGGATTAAGTGCTATGATCGCCCTGGCCGCGGCCAGAGCATACGGTCCACCGGAACCGATAGCCAGAATACCGTCGTCTGGTTCGACCACCTCGCCGGTGCCCGATATGAGCAATGAATTTTTCTTATCGGCCACGGCCAGAAGAGCTTCCAGTTTTTGAAGGTACTTATCGGTCCGCCACTCTTTGGCCAGTTCGACCGCCGCCCGTGGCAGATTCCCGGCAAATTCCTCGATTTTGGCCTCGAATCGCTCGAACAGCGCCATGGCATCTGCCGCCGCCCCGGCAAACCCGGTTAGAATGGTATCTCCGTAAATCTTCCGGATTTTGATCGCCTTCGATTTCATGACCGTATCACCGAAAGTAACCTGCCCGTCGCCGCCGATGGCCACGACCCCTTTGTACCTTAAACATAATATTGTCGTTGCATGCATTCTCATAATCATTCCCTCGTGTCAGGCTCGCGGATGAGCCTTACGGTATACCGTCTTCAATTGCTCGGTGGTGACATGCGTATATTTCTGGGTGGTAGCCAGAGAACTGTGACCTAAAAGTTCCTTTATGGCCAGAATATCGGCCCCGTTTTCCAGCATATGGGTCGCGAAACTGTGACGAAGCATATGCGGCGTAACTCGCTTCCCCAACCGGGCGCAATATTTCCCGACTATCCGGTCGATCGATCGAACCGTCAGGGGTCCACCCAGGTAATTCAAAAAAAGATGACCGTGATGGTTATCCTTTCCGGAAATAAAACTCTCTCGAACGGCCAGGTAGTGTTCCAAATCCACGGCCAGTGAGGTTCCGTATGGAACCATCCGCTCTTTATTGCCCTTGCCCAGAACATTCATAATTCTTCTGGAAAAATCAATATGGCTCAGTTTCAGGCCTGCCATCTCGGCCCGTCTTATCCCGGACAGGTAAAACAGCGACACCATCATATAATCACGCCAGGCCGGATAATTATCGCGGCCGATAAGATCAAAAAGCTCTCCGGCCTCCTTCTGGGATAAAAAATCCGGGATTTTCTGGGTGTATTTAAGCCGGCCAAGTTTACAGAGATAACTCTCATATTTTTTTTCGGCGGCCAGGTACTTCTGGAAAACGGACAGGGCCGAAATAAAACCGGCCAGCGTCCGAAGCGAGATCGATTCCCGGCGTCTTCCGGCCAGGTATTTCCTTAAAAGAATAGCGGTTATTTTGGAATCCGGTGAACCGGGGGGATATTCCTGTTCAAGAAAATCAATCCAGGGGGTAAGATGGTAACGATAGGTTTCAACCGAACCCGGAGAAAGACGACGTTTTTCAGCCAGATATCTTAAATAGTTTTCAAGGGCCTTTTTGAGCATATCAAATAATACCCCATAATGATACGCAGGTCAATTAAAATTGGATTTGAGCGGAACAAATGACGACCGAAAGGATTATTCTTTTTCCTCGGTCTCCAGATAAACCTTATGCTTGCAGGTCGGACAGGCCAGATAGGTTCCTCGCTTCTGAGAAACCTTCTCGTACATATAATTATTCTGACACTGCGGACAAGTCTTATTGACCGGCTTGTACCAGGCCACAAAATCGCATTTCGGGTAATTACTGCATCCGTAAAAGACTTTTCCGCGCTTGGATCTCTTCACGACCACATCACCGCCGCATCCCTCCCGGGGGCATTTTACCCCGGTCGGAAGAGGTCTGGTTGTTTTGCAGGTCGGATAGGCCGAACAGGCCAGAAACTTGCCGAACCGCCCGGTCTTGACGACCATCGGAGAACCGCATTTCTCGCATTTCTCATCGGTCTTCACAACCTCCTCGGTCTCCCCGGCCAGAGGACGGGTCGTTTTACATTCCGGGTATCCGGAGCAGGCCAGAAAACGGCCATTGCGGCCCCATTTAATCACCATGGGAGAACCGCAATTCTCACAGATTTCTTCGGTTTTTTCCGTCAGGGATTCCTTGATTTCCTGTTGCTTGGAGGATAATGTTGCCAGCCTTTTATCGAACGGATTATAAAACTCCCGGATCACCTTGACCCAGTCGGCCTTGCCGGTTTCGATCTGATCCAGATCATCCTCCATATGCGCCGTGAACTCGACACTGAATATGGCCGGGAAACTGTCCACCAGAATCCTGTTGACCGTCCTTCCCAAATCCGTGGCAAAAAGACGACGCTCTTTGGATTCGACATATTTCCGGTCAAGTAAAGTGGAGACAATCGTGGCATAGGTCGAGGGACGCCCGATTCCCTCGGCTTCAAGTATCTTCACCAGCGTGGCCTGTGTGAAACGGGCCGGGGGTTTGGTGAAATGTTGCGATGGTTTTAATTCCACCAGATTCAGTCGGTCTCCTTCATGCAGTTGCGGAATATAATCAATCAGAGGTTCCTCGCCATTACCATTACCATTTCCATTACCGTTATCTTTTGCTTCCTGATATAATTTTAAGAACCCATCGAATTTAAGAGCCTGGGCCCTCGCGTTGAAAAGGTATTTGCCGGCGCCGATATCCACCGAAGTCGTATCATACACTCCCGGGGACATCTGGCTGGCGACAAACCTGTCCCAGATAAGGCTGTAAATTTTAAACTGCTCTTTGGTCAGCAGTTTTTTCACTTTGTCCGGAGAATGATCCATATAGGTCGGACGAATCGCCTCATGGGCATCCTGGCTTCCCTTGCGAGCTTTGTATCTGACAGCGCTCTTGGGCAGGTAGGCATCGCCGTAAGTATCCTTGATAAACACCCTTACGGCCGTCAGAGCCGATTCGGCAATCCGGGTGGAGTCGGTTCGCATATATGTAATCAGGCCGGTCGGACCCTCGTCCCCCAGTTCCACTCCTTCATAAAGTTGCTGGGCGATCATCATCGTTTTTTTGGGCGTGAAATAGAACCGGCGAGCCGCTTCCTGTTGCAGAGTGCTGGTAATAAAGGGCGGTGACGGTTTCCGTTTGCGCTCCGCTTTGGTGACCGATGATACAATAAACTCCGCCTTTTCCAGATCGGCGGCGATATTATTGGCCTGCTCTTTATTTTCTATTTTAGGTTTTTGATTGTCTATCTTGACCAGTCGGGAGAGTATCTGAACCTTATTTTTATCCGCCAGAAGAGCCTCGATTTCCCAGTATTCCTCTTCGACAAAATCACCGATAGCCTCTTCCCGCTCGCATATAATCCGAAGGGCCACCGACTGCACTCGCCCGGCCGATAAACCGTAAGCAATCGTTTTCCAGAGAAACGGCGAGACCTTATAGCCGACCAGGCGATCCAGCACCCGGCGGGCCTGCTGGGCATTGACCAGATTTTCATCGATCTCTCGCTTGTTTTTCAGCGCTTCCAGAACCGCAGACTTCGTGATTTCATTGAAAGTGACGCGCACTATTTCGCCCGTTCCTTTCAATTCCTGCGCCACGTGCCAGGCAATCGCCTCGCCTTCCCGATCCGGGTCGGGAGCCAGATAAACCGTTTCCGACTTTTGGGCCGATTCCTTCAATTTCTTGAGGACCTTGCTCTTGCCCTTTATCGTCTCATAATGGACAGAAAATCCGTTATCGGTATCTACCCCGAGTTTGGATTTCGGCAGGTCTTTAATATGACCGATGGTCGCCAGAATTTCAAAACCGCGCCCCAGAAACCTTTTGAGCGTCTTCGACTTGGCCGGCGACTCAACTATCAGGAGATTCTTTGCCATGTTCTAATCAGGAAATTTCCTCTTCTTCGGTTCTGCGAAATTTTAACTTGCCCTGGGCCAGATCCTGGAGAGCAATCGTGGTTACCTTGCGGCCATCAATCGTTATATCCTCTTCGGCCATTCTTTCCAGCTGGGCCAGCCTCATGGAATTTATCTGACGCGCCCGCTGGGCGGCAATCAGAACCGCCTCATAGCGATTTTTTGTCATTTTGTCGACATCTTTGAATGATACTCTCCCCATTATTCCTCCAATGAATTCAACTGCTCAACCAATTATTCGGCCAATTTGTTCCAGATCGAGATTATTCCTTCGGCAATGAAGGGATTTAATAATCATATCGACTTCATTGACGGCCGTTTCAAGGTCTCTGTTTATCACCGTATATTCGAATTGTTTATATAATTTCATTTCACTCAGAGCCCGCCGTTGACGAATCTTTAAATGCTTATCGTCTTCGGTTCCCCTTTGCTTTAATCGCCGCTTCAATTCGCCCCGACTGGGCGGGAGAATAAATATTTTAACGGCTTTTTCATATTCTTTTTTAAGTTTTCGCGCCCCTTTAACATCCACATCCAGAATCATCACTCCACCGTTATACAAAACCTCCTCCAGCGGTTGCCGCGGGGTTCCGTAATAAAACCGATGGACCTGGCACCATTCGGCGAATTGGCCGCGATCGCGGAGTCTCATAAACTCGGCATGATCGACAAAGAAATATTCGCGGCCATCCCTTTCATTGGGCCGCTTCGGACGGGTCGTATAAGATATCGAAAATTTCCAGCCGGACCTCCGATT
Organism: Candidatus Zixiibacteriota bacterium; assembly: GCA_016933955.1. Taxonomy (NCBI): domain Bacteria; kingdom Pseudomonadati; phylum Candidatus Zixiibacteriota; species Candidatus Zixiibacteriota bacterium. The sequence goes on along the minus strand of JAFGTT010000010.1, from coordinate 13,722 downwards.
TTTTTTCAGAAGACTTTGACAGATAGATGATTTCCCGCCTCCCGACGGCGAGGAAATAATGACGATCTTGCCCTTGACTTTTATGTTTTTCATGCCTTAATGAAATGTATCCGAAGACTTATTCGAGATTCTGAACCTGCTCCCTCATCTTCTCCACCTCCTCCTTCAACCCCAGCACCAGATGAGAAATTTCGGTATTGGCCGACTTGGAACCGATTGTATTGGTTTCGCGGTTCATCTCCTGGAGTATAAAATTCAATCTCTTACCCAGGGAACCGCCTTTTTTCAGGTCGGCATCGAACTGCTTCAGGTGGCTTTTAAACCGGACACACTCCTCGGTTATATCGGCCCGTTCCGCCATATACACCACTTCTTCTTCAAGGCGGGTTGTATTGAGAGCCCGGTTTTCAAGGATATCCTGAATCCTTTTGGTCAATTTCTGCCGGTATGCCGTGACATTTTCATCGGCCAGTTTTTCCACCAGACCTATTTTCCGGTTGAGAATTTTAAGCCTTCCAACCAGGTCTTTCTTAAGATTGGCGCCTTCCCTTTTTCGCATGGCGCCTAAATCCTTAAGCGCTTTTTCCACCGCCCTTTTCATTGGCGGCCAGATCCGATCCTCGATATCATCCGACTTCTCGACCTTGAAAACCTCATGAAAACCAAGCAGATGGGTCAATTCAATGGAACCGGTCAACTTATATTTTTTCTTCATCTCGGCCAACTGCCGATACATCTCATCGGCCAGCTTTCTGTTAACCACCAGCCGATCCACCCCGATCCCGTAATCTTCATAGCTGACCGCCAGATTAATCTTCCCCCGGCTGATCTGTGATGAAATAAGTTCTTTGAATTTCGCTTCAAGAAACGAAATCTGTTTTGGCAAACGAAATGAATATTCTAAAAAACGGTTGTTAACCGAGGAAATTTCCACGGAAACCGCCAGATCCTTGGTTTTGTATACGGCTTTGCCATATCCGGTCATTGAATACATATCTTAATCACCCGGTTTAGTTCGATTAGCCTGATAAAATATTAAGATTTGAGTGTTTGTCAACCCATATAACTTAAGGGCGACCTTCCGAGTTCATATTTCTGCCGCGAATAAGGCTGAAAATGATGGCCAAAGTAATAAAAAATAAAATAATATTGTAAACCGAATGGAATCCGAAAATAAACGAGGCTTGCTCTTCACCCGATTTATTCAACCCGATTTGGCGGTAATAGCTGAAAATCGAAACACTTAAACCCACCCCAACCGTTATTCCCAGGGTCCTGATGGTCGCCAGAATACCCGAGGCCGAACCAAGCTGGTATTTCTTTACCGAACCCATCAGGGTAGAGGTGTTGGGCGTTGAAAACAGGGCCATTCCGATTCCTGCAAGAAGAAGAGGAATAATAATTTGCATGGTTGTCGAGGCTCCCGTAAGAGATCTGGTGAACAAAATTCCGATCAGAAGCAGGGTGGCCCCAAGACTGGATATTACCCTGGCCTGGATTCTATCCGCCAGATAACCGGCCGGAGTGGCCAGAAAAAAACCACATATAGGAATTATGGATAGAAACAACCCAACCTGCTCAGGCGACAGTTTCTTGACCTCTTCCAGATAAAATGGCATCAACACCGTTATGGAACTGAGGGAAATAAATATCAACAACATAGCCGCACCCGAAAAACTGAAAACCCGATTCTTGAATATTTCTACCCCGATTAATCTTGTCTCCGGCCGGCTTTCAAAATAAAAAAAGACCATCAGAAACAGGCTGGAAACAAATATTAATACTATTATATATGCAATACTAATTATATCCCGGCTGAATAAAAGCAAGGTAATCATTAGCGTTAACAGCCCGACCGAGAGAAACACGGCACCGGGAATGCTGATTTTTTTATCCGGATCGGTAACGGGAAAATCTGACAGACATTTTATGGCGTAGTAAACACCAAATATACTGACCGGGATATTGACCCAGAAAATCCAGCGCCATCCGATAAGTCCGATTATAAACCCGCCCAGCGGCGGACCGAGCATCAGACCGGTTGAAACCACCATCCCGATCACTCCCAAGGCGCGCCCTCGTTCCGATGCCGGGAAACTGTGGGTAATCAACGCCGGCCCGATTGATATCAACAGGGCTCCGCCGACACCCTGCAAAACCCGCGACAGGATTAACATGTATATATTAAAAGAAACCCCGCAAAGGAAAGAACCGATCCCGAAAATGGCAAAGCCATACTTGTACGAAAACTGAAAGCCCTTTTTCTCCGACCAGGCCCCGAAAATCATTAAAAGCGAAAATAGCGCAATGGAATATGATAAAATTACCCAGCCAACCATGGTTATACTGGTAATCAATTCCCGGCTGATAGTCGGCAAAGAAACATTGACTATCGAAGAATCCAGGGTCGCCATAAAGGTCCCCACCCCGGAAGTTATCAGCACTTTTCTTCGAAATTTCGAATAATCTTCCAAACCGTCTGCCGCCATATACAAACTGTTGTCTTAAAAACAGTTGACAACACAGGGTTGAATCATAATCTTTTAGCCGGTTAGAGTCAATGATTTAGTTTTAAACGGTATTGGTATCTTGACGTCTAATAATTGCCGACAGGAATGCCGGTGTCAATGAACGATGATCTTAAACTGCTGATCGAAAGACTGATCAGCAATGACCGGGGGGCCTTTGCCGAACTGGTCAGGAGGTATGGAAAGAAAATATATTCGATCGCCTATCGAATGCTGGGAAATCATCTTGATGCTGACGAAGTAACGCAGGAGACTTTCGTAAGGCTCTATGAACGAAGACAGGAATTAGGCTCCATAAAATATTTTTCCAGTTTTATTTTGCGTATTGCCACTAATTATTCAATCGATATGATTCGCAGGCGTCGAAAAAATTTCGTTTCGGTTGACGATCTGGCTTTTCTGCCGGAAGTTCAAAAAGAACTGGCCGAGCGAATCGTCAGCCCGGATCAGAGCCTCGAGAATACCGAAATCGCGGCGGCCATTAAGGAAGCTATTCAGGATCTGCCGCCCAAACAAAAGATGGCGATTATCCTGCATGATATTGAGGGATTTTCCAAACAGGAAATCGCCCGGTCTCTGGGGTGTCCCCAGGCTACGGTCCGATCAAATCTTCATATCGCAAGAACAAAATTGAAAAAATGGATCAGAAAAAAAATATAGACGGTTTTACCATGAATTGCAATCGGGCCATTGAGTACTTCGATGACTACCTCGCCAATTGTATTTCGGACGCTGACCGCGAACGTCTGCAGAATCATCTGGAGTTATGCGCGGTCTGTCGCGAAGAGCTGGACAGAGAACGAACCCTGCTGGCTATTCTCAAATCGGACACTATTCCCGACCCCGGCCAGCTTTACTGGGACGGCCTGGAACAATCCATCTTCGATCGCGTCAGGATCAATGAGGTCAGCTCATGGAACAGCCTGCCCGTTTCTACCGCCGAGGATTCATCATCATGGAAAAGTATCCTGATTCCCCTGGCCGCCTCTCTGGTGTTTTTGTTTGTCTCCCTGTCCATTGACAGCTTTGTCCCGAATAAACCGGGGACCTTACAAACCAGTCTTGAATCCGATGAATTTAAAACCGAATCATTAATTTTAAACATAAAACCCGACTCCGACATTCTTGGATCCATGATGATGTCCCCGCCGGGTTCCATGGGCGGACATCTGATGGCAGGTCACTTCGGCATAAACTTGTGAGGTATGAGACCATGAAACTCAAACCCGTAATTATGATAATGATCCTTGCCTTCGAATTATTGATACTGACCGGCTGTGAATCGGGGCCAAAGGAAGTTAAGCTTGCCTATAAATTCCCGACCGATAAAAAATTTCATTATAAATACGATGGTGAAATCAATTCCACCATTTATGAAAACGGGAAGCTGGTCGATTCAGGAGAAAAGCCTCAGAAAATATCCTATACCATGGAAACGGCCGCCATCACGGATGACGGCAATGGCCGTTTGCACTATGTTTACAGCACCGAGCCTTCCGGAGCCAATGAGATCGCGCCCGCTTCCGCAGTATCCGATTCCGGGGTCTGGAGTACCGATTTTGTAATGGATCCCCGCGGGAGAATAATCGACATCATCGCCGGGGATGAAACCTCCGCGGAAACCATCGATTATTATAAAAAATTGTTCGAACAAACCTCACCGATGTACCCCGAGGAACCGGTTTCGGTCGGTTATAACTGGAATCATACCGTTAAGGCGGTGTTGAACACAGGAACCACCGATGCCTCGACGACCTATAAAATCAAAGCCCTGGTCAGGGAGGCCGGTTATGATTGCGCCGTTATCGAATATAAGGGAACCATGTTCATTCCTCTGGCCGACAACCTTTCAAAAGATCCGGACATTACTGCCAGCGGTCATGACCGTATCGATGTCGAGGGGGTCGTTTATTTCGCCTACACCCTGGGTACGATTGTCCGCGAGGAGGAAACCTCGCATGTGGTCCGGGAAGGTATTCTAACCCGCGGCAAACAGGAAATTAACTTTAAAATCGATGAGATCAGAAATTTCACAAGCCGCCTTGTTGAAATTGAAAATTTGTAACCTGATAATAAAATAGCCCAAAAAGAGTGGTCGGAATCGACCGCTTTTTTTTATTTTGATGAGGCCTATTTATCCGGTAAATTTCCTAATATGATCCGACGGGTTTTATTAATAATTCTTGATGCCTGCGGGATCGGCGAATTGCCCGATGCTGAAGCCTATGGCGACACCGGAGCGGCCACTCTGCCCAATATCGCCCTTGAGAAGGGAGGGTTGCATATGCCCCACTCCCGGCGACTGGGTCTGGGCAATATCGTCCCCATCACCGGGATTGAACCGGTTGTATCTCCCGCCGCCTGTTACGGCCGCATGACGGAGCAATCCCCCGGCAAAGACTCTACCTCCGGCCACTGGGAAATCGGCGGAATAATTCTCGAACAGCCTTTCCCGGTTTATCCAAATGGTTTTCCACCCGACCTGGTGGCAGAATTCGAAAAGCGTGCCGGTGTGAAAACCATCGGCAATTACCCGGCCAGCGGAACGGAGATTATCAAAAAACTCGGTGAGCGGCATCTTGAAACCGGCGCTCTGATTTTATATACCTCGGCCGATTCGGTTTTTCAACTGGCCGCTCATGAAGATGTAATCCCCCTCGATCGCCTTTACGAGATATGCCTCATAGCCCGGGAACTTCTTACCGGCCCCCATGCCGTGGGTCGTGTTATTGCCAGGCCTTTTATCGGTCAACCGGGGGATTTCAACCGGACTCCCAACCGGCGCGATTTTTCCCTGCCGCCACCGCAGGATACTATCCTCGACAAATTGAAAGCCGCCCGGATACCGACTGTATCGGTCGGGAAAATATCCGACCTCTTTGCCTCCCGCGGTTTCAGCCGGGCCGTTAAAACCGGGAACAATACCGAAGTCATCGATAAAGTGATTGACGAAATATCTTTAACCGAATATGGTTTGATATTTGCCAACCTGGTCGATTTCGATATGCTCTGGGGACATCGCAATGACACCGAAGCCTTCGCGCGCGGCCTGGAGTATTTCGATTCCCGGTTACCGGAGATTCTCGATATTATGAAAACCGATGATTTGCTGATTATCACCGCCGATCATGGTTGCGACCCCACCCTGAAAAACTCCACCGATCATACCCGGGAGTATGTCCCTCTTCTCGTTTACGGCAGGGAGATAAAACCCGGAGTTAATCTGGAGACCAGAACCACTTTTGCCGATATCGCTCAAACCCTTGCGGAAATATTCCGGATCGACTATACTTTCCCGGGAACAAGTTTTTTAAAAGATATAGAGAAAAAACCGGCTTAGCGCGTATTGAGATATGATCGACAACCTGAATAAATATTTCGACCATTCACTGTTGACCTCGGAGACCGACCACCACGCTATTATCAAACTGTGCCGTGAAGCGGTTGAAAATGATTTCTATGGTATTGCCATTAATCCTTGCTGGGTAACTCAGGCCCATAGGGAGTTATCCGGCGCCCCGGTCAAGATCATATCGGTGGCCGGATTTCCCCTCTCGGCTAATACCACCGCCATTAAAATCGCCGAGGCGGTCCGGGCCGTCGAGGACGGCGCCGATGAAATCGACATGGTTGCCAATATCGGCTGGATGGTTTCCGGGGAATATGATAAAGTCGAGGACGAAATCTCACAGGTAAGGAAACATCTTCCGAAAGAATGCCTGCTTAAAGTCATTATTGAAACGCCCAAAATCACCCCGACCATAAGGGATACAGCGGTGGAAGCTATAGTCAACGCCGGAGCGGATTACGCAAAAACGGCCACCGGATTTTTTGGCGGTGCAACAACCGATGATGTTGCCGGGTTATACAAGGCGGCCTCCGGAAGAATCAAGGTTAAAGCGTCCGGGGGCATCCGGACCCTGGGCGATACCCTGGCCATGATCGAAGCCGGCGCTCAGCGTATCGGTTCCTCGGCATCGGTCAACATAATGAATGAATATCTTGCCATCCGGAGCAGGCACTAAATGAACATGCCGAATGAAGGAGATTCTAATACTCCCCGGCGGCCCCATATCGGGGTTCTGTTCAAATGTTGCCGCATATATTCACGGATTTATTTGAATAAAAAAGGAGATGCCTTCGTCGGATGGTGTCCGAAATGCGCCGCCAAAATGGAAGTCCGGGTTTCCCCTCTGGGATCAAAAAGCAAATTTTTTACGGCCGAATAGAATAATTGATGTTGCTGAAGAAAAGTAAAATCGTGGTGGTTCCGCTGGGCGATGTAGATTTCATGATGGTCAACCGGCTGGCTACCAGTATCGGTCCGATTTTCGGCCGCTCGGTGGATATTCTCAAAGGCATGAAAATCCCGGAGGAAGCCTACAATGTCATCCGCTCCCAGCATTACGCCAGCATCATCCTGGCCAAACTGGAACGGGTCAAGGCCAACTCACGGGAGCTGATTCTCGGCGTTTGCGAGGAAGATATTTATCTACCCGATGAGCCTTTTGTTCTCGGGTATTCCGATATCGTGCTGGGAACGGCCGTGATATCATTATTTAAACTACGCCAGGAATTTTACGGTCTGCCTGAAAACGACATGAAGGTGTACGATCGGCTATTCAAGCAATCGATTCATCAACTGTCGCACCTGTTCGAAATTCCCAGTTGTCGGAATCCCAAATGTATCAACTACTACAGCCAGGATATGCTCGATATCGATCGCAAGGGTGAAAAATTCTGTGATATCTGCCAGCGTCGCCTGACGGGGATTAACTGAATAACATGAACCTGCCGCAGATTCTTGAGTCATTTAAAACCGATCCGGCCATTGCCGGGAATATCGTGCACTGGGAAATCTTCCCGCCCAAACCGGGAGAATTCCGCGAATTCCCGGACTTTCTCGATGAAAAACTGGTGCGTGTGCTGAAAACACGGGGAATTCAGAAGCTGTACTCCCACCAGCGCGAAGCTGTCGACAGCATCCATGATAATAGAGATACCGTGATAGTCACTCCGACGGCCTCGGGCAAAACCCTCTGTTACAATTTGCCGGTGCTCGACAGTATCATCAAAAACAAATCGACTCGCGCTCTCTACCTCTTCCCCACCAAGGCCCTTTCACAGGATCAACTGGCCGAATTGACCGGCTTGATCGATACTCTTGATGTCGATATCAGGACCTTCACCTACGATGGCGACACTCCTCAGACCGCCCGGCGATTGATCCGATCGGCCGGACACATTGTCGTCACCAATCCCGATATGCTCCATACCGGTATCCTGCCCCATCACACCCGGTGGATCAAATTGTTTGAGAATCTCAAGTATGTCGTCATCGATGAGATTCATCATTATCGCGGTATTTTCGGATCGCACCTCTCCAATGTCATTCGGCGGTTGCGAAGAATCTGCCGCTTCTACGGCTCCGACCCGATTTTTATCGCCTCCTCGGCCACCATTGCCAATCCCGCCGAGCTGGCCGAAAAAATCACCGGAAAGAAAGTCAGACTGATCGACAACAACGGTGCCCCGACCGGGGAAAAATACTTCATATTATATAATCCGCCGATCGTCAATCGCCAGCTCGGAATACGAAAATCATCCCTGACCGAAAGCCTGTCACTGGCCGAATATTTTATACGGGAGAGAATTCAAACCATTATTTTCGCCCATTACCGCCTCCAGGTCGAAATCTTGCTGTCATACTTAAGAGAGAAATTCGCCGAACCTTTCGGAAAAAATATTCGCGTGGCCGGATACCGGGGAGGATATTTGCCCAATCAACGCCGCGAGATCGAAGCGGGCTTGAGAAACGGAGCCATTACCGGGGTGGTCTCGACCAATGCCCTCGAACTCGGGATCGATATCGGCGCCCTTGATGTTTCCATCATCTGCGGTTATCCGGGTTCCATTGCCTCGGTCTGGCAACAGGCGGGACGGGCCGGACGGCGTTCGGGAATTTCGTTGACTATTTTCGTGGCCAACAGCTCGGCCATCAACCAGTTCCTGGCCCGCGATCCGCACTACCTGCTCAAACGGACCCCGGAGATGGGTATCATTGACCCCGACAACCTGATCATCAGCGCCAATCATATCAAATGTGCCAGTTTCGAATTACCGCTGTCCGTCGATGAAACCTTCCGCCCCGATGGCACCGGGGAAATTCTTGATTATCTCGAATCACAGAATATCCTCCGGAAATCGGGCGGCAAATATCACTGGTCATCGGAAATCTACCCCGCCCAGGGGGTGTCGCTTCGCTCAGCCTCGCCCGAAAATTTCGTCATCCTCAACGAGACCGACAACAACCGTGTGATAGGTGAAATCGATTATTATTCGGCCCCGATTTTCCTGCACCCCGAGGCGATTTATCTCCATGATGCCGACCAGTACCAGGTCACCGAACTCGACTGGGAGGGACGGAAAGCCTATGTCAAAGAAACCGAAGTCGATTACTATACCGACGCCGAAACCAAAACCGATCTGAAAGTCCTTTCCGTAGCCGATCAAAAACAATCCGGCGATTGCCGGATGGCCTGGGGTGAAGTCAAAGTGACTTCAGTCACGGTGCTGTTCAAAAAAATCAAGTTCCACACCCATGAAAATGTCGGTTCCGGCAAACTCAATTTACCCGAACTGGAATTAAGCACTCATTCTTTCTGGTACTCCTTCCCCGGTGATATCCGTTTCCGGATCAATCTTGAGGGCGAGCAGTTCGGCGGCTCCCTGAGAGGCGTGGCCAATATCCTCGGCAAGATTGCCCCGTTGTGGATGATGTGCGATCCGCATGACCTGCGCTCGATCTCGCAGGTCCGTTCACCCTTCACCGAGTTGCCGACCATATACATATATGAAAATATTCCCGAGGGGGTCGGGTATTCGGAAAAGTTGTTCAATATCTCCGATGACCTTTTCCGGGCCTGTCTGGAGCAGGTTGGCGGATGTCCCTGTCAGGGAGGATGTCCCTCGTGTGTCGGCCCTGAGATGGAAGTGGGTGAATTCGGCAAGAATGGGACGATCCGCATGTTACGCTTTATGCTGGGACTATCTTAAGAAAAAACGTATTTTCAATAAAGTGACAGGATCACGAATTCCGAAAAACAGGAGGCTTCCATGAAGAGTTTTATGTCTCTTCGGCTGTACAAGATGATGGTATTTCTGCCAATGGTTCTGACTCTATTTGGCGTTATTTTTATCATGATTAATCAGCCTGACGGGTATTACTATCCGGCCCTGTGGACCGGCGCCGTTGCCTGGATTTCCCTGAGTTTCGTTTACAAAATAATTCATTCGGGAAAAGCTGACCCAGGAACAAAATCACTGCCGATTTTTAGGATTTGCGGATCAGTATGTTCCATACTTACAGGGGCTTTTGGATTTTTTGTTCCATGTATCAATATGCCGGAATGGAAAGGGTATCTTGCCATTGCCTGGTGCATAATTCTCATGATTTCAGGTTTGTTGTTGCTGATCGCTCCGATGCTGTTTCAAACAAGAGGCAATCAACCAATTGGTACGGATAAGACCTGATAACATATCAAGGTCGAATGGCCCGGTTATTGAGATTCTGTTATTCACTCAAAAGACGGATAAAATTCTCAATAGCACTCCATCCAATTAAAAAAAGTCTCCGGTACATGACTTTGAATGCCCGATTGATCCAGTATCCTATGTTTACTTTAGTCGATTCGGGCCCCTGGTTCTAATGCCGGCCAATCAGAATAAACAACAAGCCCGCCATGCCCGCCAGAAAAATGATTATCCCGGCAATGGTCAGGCCGAGGACATTGGATGATAATCCGGTATTGGTGCGATATGGATCCGCATTTAAAAACTGATCCCCGGCCCGCTTTTCCACCCGGCGTTTGAACCGTATCCGATAGTCATCGAATTTTTCCAAAAGCTCCCAGCCGGCTTTGGCTTCCTCATCACAAACCTTCCGCACCTCTTCGTATTTTTTGAATTTGCCGGTTGCGCTTCGAACGATTTTAAATTCCCATCCGTCCATATCATCCTTATCGTACCCGGTCATATCTTCCTCCTCCTGTCTTTTCCTGGCGGCCTCTCGGGCCGCAATTATCGCGGCCATCGAGGCGGCCGTTCCGCCGCCGGTAACTGCTCCGCCCATATTAATTCTCCTTGTTTATCTAATATACTATGATTTCAGGCAAAATATTCAGGAAACCGAGTATTCTGAATGATTGTTACAATTATAATTGAAAGCGAATCTGTTTTTGGGTATAAAGAAGAGACAGATATGATGACAAATTATCGGAAAGGAAATCTCTATGAATACAGTTGATTACGCCCTGCCCCATGTTCAGGAGGCTCAACAAGCCTTGATAACCAAAGTCTACGGCTGGATGTGTCTGGCTCTGGCTATTACTGCCCTGGTTGCCATGTACACCGCATCGGCACAAGGCCTTCTGGGTTTTGTGTACCAGAATCGAATCGTCTTTTTCGGCCTGATTATCGCCGAACTGGTCGCCGTGGTCTTCCTCACCGCACGGATACACAAAATGTCGGCCCTGACCGCCACTTCGGTTTTCATCGCCTATTCAATTCTTAACGGGCTGACTCTTTCGGTTATATTCGTCCTCTACACCGGGGCCTCGATCGCTTCTACTTTCTTTGTTACGGCCGGAACCTTCGGTATTATGAGCTTCTATGGATATGTTACCAAACGGGACCTGACCACTATCGGTAACCTGGCTTTCATGGCCCTGATCGGTCTGATAATCGCCTCGCTGGTTAATTTATTTCTCCACAATCAAACGCTGTACTGGATCGTGACTTTTGTCGGTGTCCTGGTCTTTGTCGGCCTGACGGCTTATGATACTCAGAAAATCAAACAGGGCGGTTTTGTCGCGGGTGAAGGCGAGGAAACCGAACGCAAAAACTCCATTATCGGGGCCCTGAGACTTTATCTTGATTTCATCAATCTGTTTCTAATGTTGCTTCGAATAATGGGCCGCCGCAATTAGAAAATATCCGGCATCCCGCAACTGCCGTGGATTGGGTTTTCAATCCTGAGATTAAACAGTTCACGTTACGGCCCCGATATATCAGCTTACGAGAAAATAAGCTTTCCGGCGCATTCACGAGAAATCCGACAACATGGTTAAACCGCCCACACGGGCCAAACAGGCATTAAAGCTCATTCATCATAAGATAGTACTCGAACATAATCGGGTAGGACTCGCCGAAATCCTCCGACCCCGACCCTTCGTCCTCCGAATTAGTCTGCGGGGGCATATTGAAAATCACATGCATACCAAGCACCGACGCTTCAAGGTAACGATAGGCGTCAATAGTCATGACGGCATCATCACACTGCATCGTGAAATCCACCGGATAAGTGGCCGGGCTGACCGGTAATATCTGGAATACGAAATTATCGCCGAAAGTCGTCCCCGACACATACATCGGAAACTCGGGAGCATTGATACTCAACAGAGCGCAATCGGTCGGAGAAACCGTCACATGGTGATAACCCGTCCCCTCGCCGGTGATTTGCCCGTCCTCACCGACATTGAATATGTAACCGAAATATATCGAGTCATGGAACGTCCAGGTCCCCGGGGAATGATCGAACACATAGTATCCGTAACCGGCCCAGCCTTCATCCTTTACGGCATCAATATTGGCACTGGCCTCGATATCCTGTTCGCTGTTGTTGCGGCAGGCGGTAAACGATGCCGTGACCACAATCTGGCCGCTGTCGGTGGCCGTCAGCGTAGCCTTCGAGGTCCCGTGGCTGGATGATCCCGAAACGACCGAGGAAACATCGAGATACCCCGGACCGGTTGTTGACAGATTTATCATGGCACCGTCCTCCGGAGCGTTATCGCAATCGAAATCAATCTGGATCTCCGTGGTCGGATTATCCGAAGCCACATCGATCACATCCGGATTGGCCCACACTCGTAACGCCACATCGTCATGGTTCCAGTAAATTTCCGCCCGTAGTCTGGCATACATTCCGTTGAGTTCATTGGTCAGAACCTGTTCGTATATTTCCATCCGGTCCCATTCCGTGGTCCAGCCCTCCACCTCCCGTTCCAGATTAAGGTTTATTTCGTCCTAGTGATATTCGAAATAAAATTTCCTTTTCACCACACTCATACAACAACCGTCGGATTCGCCCCCCTCTACGATCTTTGAATCCTGCCAGGTATCATACAAATCGACGAACTCGTAAAAGGCCGCTTCCGGCCCTTTCTCCCAGGCAAAACCATCGAATAATCCGCCGCCGCCAACCGAACCCCAGACCGTATGGTGGGAAAAATGAGTCACCTCGGCGCTGACCGACATTCCCCCTGCCTGTACCTCCGCGAAAACTCCTTCACATTGCCAGCAGGAATCCTCCGGCACCCAGGAAAATAACGGCAGGCTGTCGCCCGCGGTAAGTTGAGTATCGATCGGGAATGTTATCGTTACCGGGGTATTGAACTGCTGGCCGTCCGGTCCCAGTTCAATCGCTCCGTACAACCCCAAACCGTACGACAGCAGGCTGTCAGGTAAATCATCAATTTCACTGATAGTCTTGACACTGACGGTTATATCGGCGTCGAGCGCCCCGGCCGGGATGACTACCGATGAACCGTCGCCATCGGAAACCGTGCCCCCTTCCGGCCCGACCACATTGGAGCCATTGTTGTTGTTATTGGAATCGGTCCCCTTGTCGTCACCGCAGTTGAAAACCACAACCGCCGTCAGCAGTAAAATAACCGCCAGCAGAAGAAATCTCAGTTTCGGACGATAATCGCCTTCGACACAATCTCGCATCGGTTCCTCCCGGATTTTGATAAGTCAATTCACGGTTGCATTATAGCATACTTCATCCGGTAATGCTATTAGTAACAGGATATACAACCCGGGATTTCCCGGATGGAGTTTTCAAAAACACACGATATCCCCTTCAATATTTCAATTATAAAGGATAATCCCGATTTGTCAATCACCTTTTCCTCCTGCGATTAATCGACTCTCTTCTTCTTGCTATTCCCACTCTTCTTCTTGCTATTCCCACTCTTCTTCTTGCTATTCCCACTCTCCTTCCTGTCATTCCTTCCCCTTTCATGTCATTCCCATTCCCATTTTGTCATTCCCGAAAAAAGTCTGTTATTCCCGGCTCTTCTATGTCATTCCCGACCCCCTTTTCCATCATTCCCTTCCCTTTTCCGTCATT